>NZ_APGP01000127.1:0-1945 GCF_000404025.1 Caldicellulosiruptor sp. F32 | reverse complement strand
CCTTTATACCTTCCTGTATACCTTCCTCATAGCCCTTTTCTTTGCCTTTTTCTTCTGCTTCTCTGTAATACTCCTGTATCAGCTGCTGAACATTGAATATAAACTCTCCCACATCTTCCACCCCCTCAGCTTCTATCTTCTTCAGCAGTTCATCTATCTTGCTTTCAATCTCCTCTCTCACCTGCGGTTTTACTATCCTCAAAAGCCATGAACAAAATAATCTACTTCATCCTTATAATTAATTTTTATCCAGCTATAGTTTTTTCTTCCGTTTAAAATTATACCATAAAGGAAAAGAGCATACAAGCAGCATCTCACTACTTACATGATTAGTGTAAACCTTAAAAACCTATTTGCTAACATTTCACATTGAGAGCTTTATATCAGCGCCTATCACACCCAAAAGTTTACCAATACCATCATATACAGGCATAGAAATTGTGATGCAGTAGTTTCTTGTGATGGCTGAGATGTAAGCTGAAGATACATATGTGTGACCTGCCATTGCTTTTGTGAACCACTCTCTGACCTTTGCGTTTTCTATACCCTCTGGCGGATTTGAGTAGATGAACGTTCCATCAGGGTTGTTTGTCCACAGAGCCTCAAATATATTAGAAAACTTTTGCAGACTCTGGTCTATAACCTCTTTATGATTGAGCTCTTTCTGCCAGCTTGAAACAAGTTGCGGAATTAGTTCATTTTCAATTATTTCAATAGCCTCTGTAATGCGCTGCTGGTTTACCTCTATCTCTACTCTCTTTGTAATTTTTGCTGAGATGTCATTTCTGACAGACTCAAACTCCCTGCACATGTCAACAAGCCTGTTCATAAGCCGCATAAGCCTTTCTGCGGTTTTTTTACTTACCTCTACAGAACTCAAAATTTTGTTGGTGCTACTATCGACGGCAATGTAGCTATTTTCCAGCCTTGTTACATAGTGCTTAAGGTCATTCACAATACAGTACTGGACAGAAAGCTTTTCTGAAGCCTGGGAAATCTTTTTGTTTATGTAGTCAACAAGCTGAGATACCTGATTTAATTTTTGGAAAGTAGTCTTGCCATATTCTACCTGCCTTGATATAATATCCTTACTTTTCTCGCTGAGGCTTGAAATTCCATCAACTATGCCAGAAATTTCAATGATAAAGTCTCCAATCTCGTCTGCAGTTGATTTCGTGTCATTTGAAAGTCTTCGAATTTGGTCAGCAATTACATGAAAGCCTGTTTTGAAATTCTCGCCAAGTACGTTTTCAAGCTTTGCAGATTCAATTGAAGCGTTCAGTGCAAGAATGTTTATCTGCTCTGAAATTTTCACAATTGTGCCAAGAAAATCTTCTACCTTTTTGAAAACAGCTTTGAGCTTGGTTATTTGATCAGCCATTTTATGTGTGTATGCTGTATTTTCTGAAACCATATTTTCCAAATCGGTTGAAACCTCTGCAAGCAGTTTTTGAATGTCTTCTTGAATATTCTGGTTTTTTTCTTTGAAATGAACCATGAATTCTTCAAGGCTTGAGACATTTTCATAGGCGCTCTCAATGTGCTGAAGGACAAGTTTCAGGCCTACCAAAAGCCCTGAGATAGAATTTTGAATGTCTTTGCTGTTTGAAAGCACAAGATTGGACTGCTGCTGATTCTTTTCTGCGCTTGATTCAATGTCATAAGCAACTGACAGGATTTTGTTGTATGCAAGGTCGATTTCTTTAAATATGTCACTTAAGAAGCTCTGAAAAGATGCTGCCCAGTCTTTCACAGGTGTCAAAAAGAGCTGTTCAATTGCGTTGAGGTTGTTCTTTCCCTGCAAAATTGAAATTGTCTTGTCAACAAAGATTTTTAAAATTAGAACCGAAAAGACAACTGATAGCACAATCGCACCCAGGATAGTCAATACAACTTGCATCTTGCAAAACCCCCCCTGAAAAAAGTTTTACAAAAAAATTAAAGG
>NZ_APGP01000126.1:0-1598 GCF_000404025.1 Caldicellulosiruptor sp. F32 | reverse complement strand
TCAATATTATATTGTAGAAATGTCTGTTCACTACATCGTCGTCTATTATCTCAGCCTTTTCCTCAATCTTTGCCATATAATCAATGCCCACTTTGGCAACATCTAAATAATATTGGTTATTTTCTTTGTTATATGAAATGAACTTGTTGTCAACAGTCTTTAATATCTCTTTTATTATAGACTCGATAGTGGTAATCAAAAAATCTTCTTCTTTCTCTGGTAAATCAGGAATATAAAAACACAAATCATCTTTGATATTTTCAATAGTCAATCCCAGCGGTACATGTATGTCACCAGTGGCAAGTCTATAAACACTAAGAGCTTTTATTATTTTAATTGCATAACTCTTGTAAACTCTCTTAGGAAAAGAGTTGTTAATTATGTTTTCCAGAACACTGCTTGCATCAATAACCTGTCTTACGTCAGGATTGGCTCTTGCAGCTGGCATTTCTTTTATAAAGTCCCAATAAGAATCATAAGAAATTATTCCTGTATCATCTTCAGGAATCTCTTCATCTAACAATTTTGAAATGGTTCGGCTAATAGTTTTTAAAATTTCTCTTTGCTCAGCGATAAGCACCTTTTGAAATACCTCTATGTAAGAAGGATGTATTGGATAAAGTTCTACAAATTCCTCAAGCCTATCACCCATATTCTTATACAGATTACTAAATTTTTTCAGATGTTCTCGAATAAGGGCTTTCTGAGCATCATTTTTTTTGAGCAGTCTTTGAGATACAACATATGCAATATCTTCTTTTTTGATAATTATATTCTCAAATCTGTCTTTCACCTGCATTATTTTATCTGAAACATGAGAAAAACTTGGACTGTCAAACAATGATTCCTGAACACCTGCGATTATTCTAACACGTGTGTTTTTACATACTTCACCTAATTCCCTCAAAAATCCCAAATCGAGCCTCAGTTCGTGCTCTTTTCTCGTTCTCAGAAAATCAAGCAATTCATCAATAACAATTAAGTATCCTTTTTCAGGATACTTTTCTTCAAACTTTGCCATCATTTCAATAATTGAATCCTTGTTATTAGAAATTTCATTCATTGATGGAAATGTATAATCAATCCCTCTTCTTTTCAAATCGCTTTCAATGTCCCTTTTTAAAATAATATCTCTCAAACTTGTTGTAACAGAGCCAATTTCTATTCTTACCACTTCAAATTTTCCAGCTATTTTTTCTGCTGCTTTCTTAAATTTTTCATTATTTACATAGTCTAATAAATCCTTATCTTCGGCAATAGCCGATATAACTGCCATCAAATGTGACTTACCTGTTCCATAGTTGCCAACAACAAATATTCCTTTATTATCATTAAATTCCTCAAATTGAAGCTGAGGAATGACAATATCACACAAAACCTCAGCCATTGAATCAGATATAACAAAAGTTTTAACTAAAGTTTTCGCCTTTTCCTTTTCATTAGCATCTACAAGTTGAATCAAGGTTTCAATTGGCTCAAAATTTATTACATCTTTATACCTCAAAAAACATCACTCCTCAAGATTTAATACATAGCACCCAACATTATCTATCTTATACTTTTTATATTCCTTAGCCTGCGGGGTTGCGTAGATGATA
>NZ_APGP01000125.1:0-18523 GCF_000404025.1 Caldicellulosiruptor sp. F32 | reverse complement strand
GGCATAACTTCAACCCCACCAGGTCTCATAACAGATAGTGCCCATGCAGCCACTTTTACATCAAAAAGACCATTATTCTTTATTCTGTATGTAACATATGCTTTTGGCAAACTTGGGTCAAGCCTAAATTCAATTATCTTTTGAAGCTTTGTCCACTCTTCAGTAGGCTGAATTAACATAATACCATCGGTCAAAATTTCATACTCAATAGGTGTATTGTCAGGGTAGTATGATCGTGGCATTGCCTCTGGACTATGCCAAAGTCTTGTTCCCCCGTAGATTCTCCATTCATCTCCGCCTTTTTTACCAGCTTGGTCTTCAACAATGCAAAATACATTTTTACCACCCTTAAAACCAAAATAAATTATTCTTGGGCCGACATCTGTTGTGACAATAGCTTCAACTTTCTCATTTGAAATCAAAAAGCAATTTTCCCACCCTTTAAATTCTACTTTTTTGACCTCAACCATTTTTTAATTTCCCCCTTGTAAATTGTTTTTGAAAAAATTCCAACATTAGAATATAATTTAATTATACTCTACAAAAAAGATTTGCTCAAATGTACTTTTAAAAAAGTTGTATTTTATCATCTTTTTAGACAGAAAAGTTTTTAAGGGGAGATAGAATGGAGCATGTTAAAGCGCTTTAAACCCGATATTATCTGTAATAACATATTTGAGATTGACCTAAAGAAATTAAAGTCAAGAGGCATTAATTATCTTATCATTGACATTGACAATACTTTAGTGCCTTGGGGTGAACTTGAGATAAAAAGTGAAGTATTTTCTTGGATAAAAAAAGCCCAGGAACTGGGGTTTAGAATATGCCTTGTGTCAAACAATCAAAAAGAAAGAGTAAAAAAAATTGAAAATGTTTTAGGGCTCCCGAGTGTGTACAATGCTAAAAAACCTTTAAAATCTGGTTTTTTAAAAGCATCTTACATTCTTCATGAAGGAAAGAAAAACCATCAAACAGCTGTGATTGGTGACCAGTTTTTTACAGATGTGATAGGTGCAAAAAGGCTAAGACTCTTTGTGATTTTAGTAAGACCGCTTAAAGAAAGGGAGTTTTTTGTAACACGAATAAACAGAATCTTTGAGAGAAGAATCTTAAAATACTATATGAAGGATGAGAGCAAATGAAAAAACTGTATCTTATTGGAAAGAGCTTAAAACACTCTATCTCTCCTCTTATTCACAATAAAATCTTGTCTAACTTTGGTATTGATGCAGTTTACTCAAATGTTGAATTACCTGATTTTGAAAAGCTAAAAGAGTTTGTTGAGATGGTTAAAAAAGATGGCGATGTTGTCGGATTTAACATAACAATTCCCTATAAAGAGGATATTTTGGAGTTTTGCGATGAGGTTTCTGAAGATGTCAGAATAATTCAGGCTGCCAACACCGTAAAAAAAGAAGGTGAAAAGCTTGTTGCTTATAACACTGACTGGTTAGGTTTTAAAAGGAGTTTAGAAGAAGTAGGAATTAGTGTAAAAGACAAAAGGATTTTAATCTTAGGTGCTGGTGGTGCAGCAAAAGCTTGCATCTATGGACTTTACAGGATGGGTGTGAAAGAGGTCTTTGTTGCAAACAGAACATATGAAAAGGCAGAAAGCTTAAAAGAGGTTTTTCAAGACATTTTAAAAATCCTTCCAGTAGAATGGCTAAGAAGATATGAGTTTAAATACGATATAATTATTAACACAACATCTGTGGGAATGTTTCCGAATATTGAAAGCAGTCCTTTTGACTTTGAAAACTATGTGGCTGGCATACCAGTTTTTGTATATGATATGATATACAATCCTCCTAAGACCACTTTTTTGGAAGAAGCCGAAAAGAAAGGGTCAAAGACTGAAAATGGTCTTAAGATGCTTGTGTACCAGGCAGTTGAAGCTGAAAAGATTTGGTTTGATATAGTAAATCTTTCTCAAAGTTTTTTACTTGAAATCCTAAAGGAGTGCGAGAAAAAAATATAGCTTGGAAAATATAAGGTTATAGGGTATTAAGACATACAAGAGGCATGTAGATTGGAGGTGAGTTGCTCATTTAAGAGAGGTATGTAACAAAAAACGATAAGTCTCAAATTTCTCCCAAATATGCTAATACAATTTGCAATAACCTTTATATTAATGGAAAATCATTTGTTCAACAAGCTATTACATCCCCCGAAAACACAGAATATTAAGACTTTCGGGAACTATATCCTAAAACTTTTTCTTGTTAGAGCAAAAATCTATAGTAATAGGATAACAAAAAGAGAAATACCAGCAATAAAGCAACAATGTACTCAAAAATCTTTTTACATGTTTTTTTAAATACTCTCATTATTTGTCTCCATTTTAGTAAACACCCAGAACTTATATAAAATATAGTTTACCCCTTGAGCACATAAAGTTGCAAGTATTTTTGCAATTAAAATTGAGTTTGACAGATATAGCCTTGAAAGTTTTATCATTACAATTGAGAGTAGCAATGAGATAATATTTGTAAAGGCAAACTTTACTACCTTTAGTATTATTATACGTCCTTTTGTGCTATCTTCAAATGTCCACTTTTTGTTCATCAAAAAACTGTTGACCATACCAGCCGTGTAGCCAAAAACCTGACTGAAAGAAGAATTAAAATGCAAAATAGAGTAGCAAACAAAAAAGACTGCAAAATCAATTGTTGTGTTTATAACCCCTACAATTGAAAATTTGACAAGTTCAAGTAATTGATTGACCTTTGAATGAATTTTTAAAATAAACTTTCTTTTGAGGGATACATTACTCATGTTCATCTTTTGCTATCTCCTCAATAAGATATAGCGGTCGTCTCTTTACCTCTTTATAAATCTTCCCTATGTACTCACCAATCAATCCCAGTGCAACAAGCTGAAGCCCGCCTATAAACCAAATTGAAATGGTTAAAGAGGTCCAACCTGCAATGGCTTGTCCTCTTATCTTCTGAACTATTGCATATATCAAAATTGCAATGCTGAGTAAAAACATCAAAAAGCCTGCAAAAGTTATATATTTTATTGGCTTTACAGAAAATGAGGTTATTCCTTCAAAGGCAAAAGAAAGCATCTTTTTGAGTGGATATTTTGTCTTACCTGCAATCCTTTCTTGTCTTTCATAATACACAATTGTTGATTTGAGCCCAATCAGGGGAATTATTCCTCTCAAAAACAAATTTCTCTCTTCAAACTGCATCAAAAACTCTAAGGCTTTTTTACTCAAAAGCCTGTAATCTGCATGGTTATACACAATTTCAACTCCAAATGCCCGCATCAGCTTATAAAAACTCTGTGCTGTAAATCTTTTGAAAAAAGTATCAGTTTTTCTGCTGCTTCGAACACCATACACAACATCATACCCTTCTTCAAACTTTTTGATAAACTCGTCAATTACGTTTATATCATCCTGCAAATCAGCATCCAATGTAATTGCACAGTCACAAAACTTCAGAGCATAGCTCATTCCAGCCATCAAAGCATTTTGATGGCCACAGTTTCTCGAAAGTTTTACACCAACAAACTTTATGTCTTTTGTTGCCTCTTTTATTAGCTGCCAAGTTTTGTCTTTACTCCCATCATCCACAAAGATAATTCTGCTGTTTTCGGATATTAGTCCCTTTTTCAAAAGATCGTCAAACTTTTGCAGCATCTTCTCAATTGTATAAGGAAGCATCTCTTCTTCGTTATAGCATGGGATTACAAAGTATACTTTTGGTAGCATGGTATAAATCCTTTCTTCGTGAATTTTTATTAAATTATATCTCACCTTTTTCAGAACTTCAACTTATAATTATTGAAAGAAAACTATTCTGTTTAATGGATATAAAATTTCAGAAATAACCAATTATTCGGAATAATCATTAATACTTTATCTTCTGCAAGAATAATGCAGGAATTTCTCAACCTTTTTGGCAATAAAAAAATAAAAACTCAGCAGACTACTTCCATGTAACCAAGTAATTAAAAGTATCAATACCACTTCCGGATGTTAGACATTAAAAAATTTTCTTTCTTAGTAACAGAATGAAAAAGAAAATTTCAAAAAGTAAATTAGAGGTTAAAGATTTGACAGCATTGTTAGAGCGAATAATACTTAATTCCTTTCTGGGACTATTTATATGTATTTTAACATAACAGGGAATTCGCTCAATAGTTAATCTTCCTGATTTTAGAACAGCGTATAAAGAGGGGTGCACAAAAAGTGAAGTAATTAAACAAATAATTATAATTGATATATAGTTAAATACTATAAAAAAAGTAATGGAAAGAATTGCTAACTTCTGTAAAACTTTAGAATCTCTATGGTGTTGTAATTTCTTAGATAGAGGCAGTTTTCAATAAAAAAGTAACTAACAACGTTTAGCGCTATTCAAAAATTTTTTAAATTGCGCAATTAATTTAAGCGTAGTATAATAAAAAGTAAGAAAATGTGTAAATTTATTTACAAAAGGTTCACAAAAATATATGAAAAAATATTCGAGGGGGTATGGGTGATTGAATAAATTAGAAAAATTTATAAAAGAAAATGTGGGAATGTTGGTAGGCGGAGCTTTAGCTCTTATTTTGATTCTGTTTATTTTAGAAGTTGGAATTGTCAAAGCTATACTGATAACAGTAGTTGTCATTGTTGGAATAATATTAGGTAAAAAGTTTATAACGTATGATAAAATAAGAGAACTTCTGAAAGATAAGAATTGAAATAACCGAAAGTTCAAATAGAGGGGTAGGTGTATCAGGGTGAAAATCTTAATTGTGGATGATGCTGTTTTTATACGAAAGGTTTTAAGGGGAATATTACAAGAATTAGGAGAAGAAGTAGTAGGAGAAGCTTCAAGTGGAAACGAAGCTTTAAGAATGGTTAAGGAATACAGACCTGATGTAGTGACTTTAGATATTACTTTGCCGGATATGAGTGGATTAGAGCTCTTAAAAAAAATAAAAGAAGTTTCATCCTCTACGCAGGTTGTAATGATTACAGCAATTAGTAATCATGAGGTTGTAAAAGAGGCGATGAAAGTTGGAGCAACAAATTATATCACCAAACCGTTTTCCCGGGAAAAAGTTGAAGAGGTTCTGAAAAAAGTAGAAAAAAATATTCAAGCGATGTCTCAAATTGAAAGAAATATGACAAACGAGGAAAGTATAGGTCAGAAAGAATTAAGTCAAGCGACAATTGAAACACCTGGTGTGGAGAATGAAAGCAAAAACGAGGAAGTTGCTAGAATTGATGAATTCGTAAAAGTTGAAGGTGAGGGAGGTAAAAGTAAAGTTGATACAACTGAAATTTCAGATGTTCCAGAATTGACCCAAGATCTCTCAGAAAAAAGAAATGAAACAAATAATCAGCAAGAAATCAGCGAAAAAGTTTCAGATTTGATAGAGACAAAGATGGGTGTGTCAGATGAGTTTCTTGAGGATGAAAAAGAAAAAGAAGGAAGTACTACAAGTGTTTTTTACGACGAAGACAAAGGTGAGGAGATAGACGTTGGTGGTATTGTGACTAATATTGAATTTGAGCAGAAAGGTGGGGAAGATATCCTTTCAATTTGTACAAACAAAGAAATAGCTTACAATGTGGGGAGAATGAAATTAGGGAATGGAGTAATAGTTACTATCGAGGAGTGCTTTGTAGCATCAAATGTCAAACATGAGTATACATTTGAGAATAGTCTTGTTGAGAAAGTAGAAGTAAAAGAAATAAATGGAAATGTATATATTATGGTTCTAACAAAAGCTAAAAAGTTTGATATTCGTGAAAGAGAAGGGAAGATATCAATAGTTCTCAGAAGAAGCAAGGGAGTTATTTCATACAATAAAAATAATAAATTCATAATGATAGATAATGTGGTGCCTTCCAGTATTCAAGTTGATGCTATCTCCGAGAAAGAATACACCATCAGGATTTCTACCAGTGACATAATATTTAATGAGGGAGAAACTAAAGTAGAGGATTTAATAGTAGACAGATATATAGTAGAAAAGAGTGAAAAGGGATATGATGTAAAAGTTATTTTATACAAGGAAGCAAGACATGAAATTATTGAAGGAAGAACATCGGTTGGAATAAAATTTGTGGAAGTAAATATTTTGAAAGATATCTTAATACATCATTCTGACGAGGAAACACTAATAGAACTTGTAACAAACTCAAGTACTGTGCCTGTAGTATTGGAGCATGATACCGAGAACGGGGTTGCATATGCCTATTTGCATGGTTATATTGTGGCAAAAACGTTGCTTGAGAGAAACTTTGAATTCGAAGAGGAGTATCTTGAAAGTCTTAAAATAGTTGAAGATAGGGAAAAAGGCCAGTCGTATCTTGTCATCTGCTCACCAGTAAAAAGGATTTCGGTTGTAAAAGAAAAAGGCAGAACGTTTATTTCAATAAAACCTAACAAAGCTTTTGTGCTCTACAATTTGTTCCAGGAATGCATTGTATTTCAAAATATACTTCCTGAGGAGATTGAAATTAACCATAACCAAATTCAAAACACGATTGAGTTTCATGTCAATAACAAATATGTAAATTTATTGAAAGACCCTATTTTAAACAGTGAGCAATTTGAAGCATTCAGTTCTATTGAAATAGAAAGAGTGGGAAAGGGATATAGCGGAACAATTGTTCTTAAAAATAAGAGTAAAATCGAGGTTGCACTGTCAAAAGATAGGACGTCAACAAACCTATTTATAATACCATATAGAAAGTTGAATAAAATCAAAGCATTTGAATATGAAGAAAATGGTCCAAAAGCATCTTTAACTCTCAAGGGTGAGGGAGAAATAAAGTATTTAGCAGAAAGAGACAAAGAAAAGGGTGCTGTTACTATTAAAGTTTTAACTGCTTCTTTATGTAATATCGAGCAACCAATAGTTGAATTCAGAGAAGGCTGTATTGAACGGGTAGAGTTCTATGAGCAAGAGGAAGATGTGATAATAAACATTTATAGCAAAGTGGAAGACTTTAATGTAAGATTAGAGAATTCAAACATAATTGTTGAGTTTGAAGCACAAGTTGTAACAGTTAATCCAGTTATTGAAGACGATATGGTAGTATTTGAACTGTCCCGGATAGATTACGATGATGTGGAAGTTATAAAAGACGATGAAAATAATATGTTAATCGTAAAAATAAGAAGAAGGGATATATACATTGAAAAAGGAATCAAATATTTGCAAAGCAAGGTTGTCAAAAGATATCAGGTAGCTCAGGAAAATGGTTATAAACTGTTGATTGATACTGCTGACCAAGTCAGATACTCTGTAGAAAAGAAAGAAGATAAAATATTTTTGACAGTTGAAAAATGCCCTGTTCTTGAAAAGGTTGAAGTTAAAGAAGTTAACGAAGAGCTAGTGCATGTTGAGTTTCATTTCAACAGAGGTGGAATTAAACCACAGAAGGTTGAAAAAGAAGATGGAAAGCTTAATGTCTTGTTAGGAGAGGTATTAACTAAAGAAAAAGATATTGTGTGGAATACCAAATCAAGGAAAGTTGTTAAAAGTATAGATTATATAAGCAGCGAAAAAGTACTTATTTTGTCCATAGAGCATGCTTATGCATTTTGGCAAGTAGTAGTAGAGAACAATGTTATAAAACTTATTTTTGAAGTGAAACATTGTGAAATCTTGGTTGAGGATGAATATATCAAGATACAAAATGTTGAAAGCAATAAAGTGCAAATCTTGAAATTTGAAGATAATGGTTTGCTAATTGCTATAATTCCACAAAGCGCAGCTTTTGTAACTTCTAATTCTCTCAAACTAACTTCAAATAATGTTTTGTATTCTGCAATTGAGCAAGATATAAATCAAACAGAATGGAAAGTTTACGTATTATATAAACCAAACATGATGTTTGAGTCAGAAATTGACAATAATGACGTAATGATAAAAATAACCTCGAAAAGAAACAATTTTGCTGAGAGTGAATTAGGAACATAGAAATAAGGGAAAAGAGGGGAGATTATTTTGCCAAGAGAAAGAAAGAGAATTGGAGATGTTTTAGTAGAGGCAAAGATAATTACACCTCAGCAACTGGAAGAGGCACTTAAAATTCAAAAGCAGACCAATAAAAAATTGGGAGAGATACTGGTTGAGAAAGGTTATATAACAGAAGATGAGCTAATAGAGATTTTAGAATTTCAGTTAGGGATACCGCACATAAAATTAGATGTATATCCGATTGATCCTAAGGCAGTTGAAACGATTTCTGAGTCGATTGCACGAAGGCATACCGTTTTGCCGGTAAGTTTTGCTGAAGATGGAAGCCTGATTGTGGCAATGGCCGACCCTCTTAATATATTTGCAATGGAGGATATTGAGATTTATTCAGGCAGAAGAGTGCGGCCACGAATTGCCAAGGCATCCGATATTAAACGTGCGATCGAAAGGTTCTATGGTAAGCAAGAAGCTCTAAAAGCGGCTGAAGAGTTGCAAAAAGAAAGTAGCGAAAAGGACAGCCAAGCCAAAAGAGCTACTGTTACGCCTCGATTCCAGCTTGGTTTGGAAGACGGAACAGAAGGACCTATTGTAAGACTTGTCAATTCCATTTTTGAACAAGCTATTACATCGCGTGCAAGCGACATTCACATTGAACCGTTTGAGAACGAGATAAAAGTCAGATACAGAATAGATGGTGTATTGTATGATGTCTTGAAGTTAGATATTGGGATATTGCCATCACTATTGGCAAGAATTAAGATTGTAGGTAATATGGACATTGCAGAAAAGAGGATACCACAGGATGGGCGAACAACTTACATTTTTTCGGATAAAATATATGACATGAGAATCTCCTCTTTACCATGTGTTTATGGTGAAAAGATTGTTGTGCGTGTGATAGACAAAAGTGCATTTGTGCGTTCCAAAACTGAGCTTGGCTTGACTGAAGAGGACGAAGAGAAATATAACAAGCTGATTGCTGCGCCACATGGAATAATCTTGGTCTGTGGTCCCACCGGTAGTGGTAAGTCTACTACGCTTTATACTATTTTAAACGAGCTTAACACTGGGACACGCAACATAATTACAGTTGAAGACCCCGTTGAGAGCACGATAGAAGGAATAAATCAGGTTGAAGTTAATCCTAAGGCAGGGTTAACATTTGCAGCGGCGTTAAGATCAATTTTGCGCCAGGACCCAGATATAATAATGATTGGTGAGATCAGAGACAGAGAGACAGCTGACATGGCAATCAGGGCTGCTATTACAGGGCATTTAGTGTTGTCAACCATTCATACAAATGATGCAGCAAGTGCAATTACAAGGTTGGTTGACATGGGGATAGAAAACTTTTTGATAAGCTCGTCGTTGGTAGGAGTAATATCACAGAGATTGATAAGAAAACTATGTCCATACTGTAAAGAGCCTTATGAGCCATCAGAGGAAGAAAAAATTCTTCTTGCCATAAAGCAAGATGAGAATGTAAAATTATACAGAAAGAGAGGATGTCATATATGTGATAAAAAAGGTTACTATGGTAGAACAGGTGTATATGAAATTCTGATTGTGACAAAAGAGTTGAGAAAACTTATAAACAAAAAAGATGTCAGCAGTGAGGAGATAAAGGAACTTGCTGTCAAACAGGGGATGAAGACACTGCGACAAGCTTGCAAAGAGAGAGTTTTGAATGGAATTACATCAGTTGAAGAATATCTGAAGATTACTTATGCACTTGAATAGTATTATGAGTAAGTACAAGAGGGGAGATTAGGGGAAGGAGGAAGCAAATACTCATGGATATTAATTCAATTCTCAAAGAAGCATTTCTCAAGGAGGCTTCAGATATACATATTACACCAGGTGTTCCTCCAATTTATCGAATACACGGCAGATTAGTACGGACAGATGACTCAATTCTGACCCCTGAGATGGTGGAGGAGTTTGTGCGACAGATCACCAACGAAAACCAGTTTAAAATTCTTGAGCAGAAAGGTGAGATAGACTTTTCTTACAGCATAAAAGGCGTAAGCAGATTCAGAGTAAATGTTTATAAACAAAGAGGTTCATATTCTATAGCTTTTAGAATAATTCCAGTAAATATACCACCATTTGAGACACTTGGCCTTCCACCGGTATTGAAGGAATTTACAAAATTGAATAAAGGGCTTGTTTTAGTTACAGGTCCAACTGGTTCGGGTAAGTCAACAACACTGGCATCGCTGATTGACATAATCAACAAAGAAAGAGATGTACATATAATCACATTAGAGGACCCAATAGAGTATTTGCATAGACACAACAAGAGTATTATCAATCAAAGAGAGATAGGTAGTGACACACTCAGCTTTGCAGACGCGCTGAGGGCGGCTTTGAGAGAAGATCCTGATGTAATCCTGGTTGGTGAGATGAGGGATTTGGAGACAATTGCGATAGCTTTAACAGCTGCTGAAACAGGACACCTGGTGTTTTCCACACTTCACACAATTGGAGCGGCAAAGACAATAGACCGTATCATTGACGTTTTTCCACCGCATCAACAGCAGCAGATAAGAATTCAGCTATCAACAGTTTTGCAGGGAGTTGTGTCTCAGCAGCTTTTGACCCGTCGTGATGGTAAAGGCAGGGTTGTTGCAACAGAGGTAATGATAGTAAATCCAGCCATAAGAAACCTCATAAGAGAAGCTAAAACGTATCAGATTCAATCAATTATTCAAACGCATCAGCGACAGGGCATGATAACAATGGAGCAGTCACTCATAGACTTGTACAAACGAGGGCTTATCACCCGTGAAGATGCGTTCAACTATGCTACTGACTTTGATTTTATGCAAAGACTGCTCAGTGCATAAGCTTTTCAAATGCTTTTTAGGTTTGGTGGTGTGACGAATAAATTTGGGATGTTAAGGAGAGTAGTGGGGTATGCCGGAGTTTGTTTACAAAGCAGTAGATAGCAGTGGGAAAAATGTTGAGGGGACAATATTGGCAGATACAATTGAGCTTGCAGCAGAAAGCCTGAAGAGGCGTCAGTTGTATATAATAGACTTGCGGGAAAAAGGAGTATGGCAGAAAGATATTTCAGTTCAGTTGCGAAAAAAGATACCTATAAAAGACTTAGCAGTGTTTTGTCGCCAGTTTGCAACAATGCTTATGGCGGGTATACCAATGGTAAGTGCGTTAGATGTCATTGCTGAGCAGTTCAAAGGCAGATATTTCGGAAAGGTATTAGAGGATATACATAAGAAAGTGCAAAGTGGGTCAATGTTGTCGAGAGCTTTGGCAGAAAAAGCTGAATGTTTTCCACCAATTTTGATAAACATGATTGAAGCTGGTGAGATGTCAGGTTCTGTTGATCAGGCACTTGATAGGATGGCTACCCACTTTGAAAAGGAGTTAAAATTACGCCAGAAAATTATAAATGCCTTGATATACCCGGCAATTGTTATTCTTGTTGCAATAGGTGTATTGATAATAATGCTCACATTTGTTGTACCCACTTTTGTGGGAATTTTCAGTGAACTTAATGTTGAGCTGCCTGCAACCACAAAGTTCATAATCTCCAGCTCCAATTTTATGAGAAACAATTTTATTTTAATAATTATAGTATGCATTTTATTTGTGGTAGCTTACAAGGTAATTAGAAAAACCGACAAAGGTGGATTTTATATAGATAAGTTCAAACTTCAAATTCCAGTCATAGGTAAGATTATCCTTGGACAAATTGTAACAAGGTTTACAAGAACGCTTGGCACGATGACAGCGGCAGGTGTTAGTATAGTGATAGCTCTTGAGACAACAAAAAATGTCATGACAAATGTATTTGTGGAGAAGAAGTTTGAAGAGGTTATCGAAAGGGTGCAGAAAGGAGAAGGGTTGAGCTATCCTATTGCTGATGTGGGGATTTTCCCAAGACTTGTTGAAATTATGATAAGAACTGGTGAAGAAAGTGGTAATTTGGAATACATGCTCAATAAGGCGGCAGATTACTATGAGAATGAGGTTGAAAATCAGGTGACAAGGCTCACATCGATATTTGAGCCGATAATGATTGTCTTGCTTGCCATCATGGTTGGTTTCTTACTTGCGTCAATAATCTTGCCGATATTCAAATTGTATGGAAGTGTTGGAGCTTAAAACTCAAAGATGTGTAAAAAGGCGGGGAAAATTAAATTGAAAAGAAAAGGATTTACCTTAATTGAGCTGGTGGTAGTGGTTGCTATCCTGGGTGTGATTATTGCTATAGCTGTTCCCCAGGTTTTAAAGAATATAAATAAGGCAAGAAAGTCAGCTGATATACAAAATGCAAGGCATATTGCATATGCGTTTTACCTTTTCGAGGAAGATAGCGGGAAAAGTTTAAATGTGCTGATACCTGATAACAATTTTCACAAAATTGACTCAGATGTTGTAAGTTTAAGTCCTCCATATAGTTTTAAGCTCAGCGATTATATTTCAGGAGGCGTGCCAAAGCCAGTTTACCGACGTTCCTACTATTTCTACTATAAACTTGATAGTGTCTTAAAAGTTTATAGCGGTGATGGAACAAACTTTTATGAGCTTTTTCCAAGTGTTGATCCCAATTATTAAAATCTTAGAAAAATAAGAGGGGGCGAGTTGAAAGATGATGGCTTGGCTTGTAAAGCAGGTTAACAGAAAACACAAAGGTTTTACATTAATTGAGATGGTAATAGTTGTTGCAATAATTGCAATCTTGATTGCGATTGCGGTACCTCAAGTATTAAAACAGATAAACAAGTCAAAAATTGAGGCTGATAAGGCAAATGCAAAGAATATTGCTACAGCTATTCAGCAATGGGTTTCAGAAGGAAATGTGTTGAACAATCAAGCTGAGTGGAAAGTAATACAAAATAATGACCCTGTTAACACTGGTAACGGTATTCAAGATTACTTAGGTAGTGGACTTCCAAAGACAAAGTTGAAAAATGGAGATTTTTATTATAAATATGATGCGACTAATCAAGTATTGATGATAGGTGCTGAAAATTCTTCTGGTACTATTGTGGAGCTCTATCCGTCTCCAAGTTCAGACTACAAGTAATGTATGTGAATTGTTTGGTACTCTTTATTTCATTTTGAAGGAGTATACCAAAGATGTTAGAGGCAATAGTGGGAACGTTGGGATTGGTGATTGGCAGCTTCCTGAATGTATGTATATACAGAATACCTCGAGGGGAATCAATTATATTCCCCTCGAGTCATTGTCCAAATTGTGGAAAAAGGATAAGATGGTTTGATTTAATCCCTGTCTTAAGCTTTATTATCCTGAAAGGGAAGTGCAGGTATTGCAAAAGTCCAATTTCACCTTTATACCCTGTGGTTGAGATGGTATGCTGTTTTCTTGCAATAGCAAGCATAAAAGTGTTCGGAATGAGCATTTCAGCTTTTTTATTATTTGTTATAGGGTGTGTATTATTATACATTTCAGTTGTAGATTTCAAAACATACGAAATGAGCGTAGGAAATCTCCTGTTGCTTGCTATTTTAAAGCTTGCTTTTGAAGTAAGCATAAAAGGTATTGCAAAGACCACAATTATATATATACTGCTTGGACCAATTTTAAATACTTTTCTTGTGGGGCTTATATACATTATTTCCAGAGGCATTGCTATGGGGTTAGGGGATGTTTTACTTTTGATGGCAGGTGGTATAGGGTTTTCGGTAAGACAGGCAATTGTGTGCAATTTCGTGGCATTTTTTGTAGCGTTTTTATATGTTTTAGGTTTGAAGTTTGTTCAAAGCATTTTAAAGGGAAACGAGAAAAAGAGGGAGATTCCGTTTGGTCCGTTCATATCAATTGGCATATTTGTGTCAACAGTGGCAGGTGAAAGGATTGCTGATCTTTACTATCAGCTAATAATAGTGAGGTAGGTATTTGATGTATGTTGTAAAAAATCTGATGGAAGAGGTTGTTCAAAAATACTATGAGAAAATAATTGATGAATTGGACGTTTGCAAATGCGAAAAATGCAAAGCCGATGTAATGGCATTGGCTCTGAATAGACTTCCACCTCGATATTGCGTGACAGAAGAAGGTAAGATGTATGTTAAATTAAAAGAGTTAGAAATTCAGTTTGAGATTGACATAATTGCTGCGCTGGCAGCAGCGGCGTATATAGTCAAAAATAATATGAGGCATGAAGAAAGGGATTGTAAGAATGAAATGTAAGGGATTTTCCCTGAGCGAAATGATAATTGTCATTGTGATAATTGCAATATTGTTAGCAATTGGAATACCGGCTTATCTGGCATCTGTTCGCCGGGCAGAGGTCAAAAACGTTGCCAATGGGCTTGCTGATATGCTGTCAATGCTCTACGAGTATGAAGACAAAGAAGTAGTATTTGATAAATACTTTGTCAAAATCAATAACTATATTGTGCCAGATCCGGTAACAGGTGAGACGTATTTGCAGATCCAGCTTGTAAAATATGAAAGAGGAACGGAAAAGGTATTAAAGGAACTAAAAAGCAAGAGCGCTGAGTTAGACTCTGACGTGATAGTTACAGGATCGGGACCAGTTGCGACCTATATATATTATGACAATAAAGGAATATTGTGGCGTTTTTCAGGTTCACCGGGTGTGAGGAGCAATGAAAGTTATTTTCCAAATGCAAATAAGGAGTTTGTTGTGAGAATAAGAGGGGTAACAGGCGGTTATCAAAAAAAGGTTATTGTCAGGGTAATGCCACCAGGGAGTGTTGAAGTTAAATGAGATGTAATTTGAAAATAAAAAGTGATTTTAAATTAAAAGGTTTGACGCTTGTTGAGCTAATAGTAGTTGTTGCAATTGTAGCAATAATCCTTGGCGCAATTTATTCCTTTTTTATTCAGAACTTCAAAGTTGCACAGGAGAACATTAACATAGCCAGGATTGAGGGTGAAGCAAAAAGATTAAACGATCAGGTAAAGCAGTGGCTGTCTATGTCTGACCAGGCCAGTATTCAGTATTCGGTTGCTGGCACAACAAAAGAAATAATTATGGATGTATATCAAAGCGACTTGCCAGCACCAACTGCCCGACCTGATTTTAGAATAAAGCTTGTGTATGATAGCGGTTCTAAGAAAATTAGTATTGAGAAGATATTTCTGGCATCTTCAAGTAGTCCCACTGTCCCATCACCTATAGCCTTCACCTTTTTAGATGGGCTGGTTACCAGATTTGATTGTATTTTTGTTCCGGGTTCAAAGATAGTAATTGAATATGAGGTTGTTATAAACAAGCGTGGTTCTAACCAAATAACAAGAGTATACAAAATAGAACATGTTTTTCGCACCTTTTAATGTAACGAAAGAATATACAGGTAGAAACTTTTTGAAATTTATTCGAGGTGAATCTGATGAGTGAAAAAGTAGTTGTGGAGATAGGAAAAAACTATGTAAGAGTGGCCGAAGGTAAGTTTCAAAATAGCAGCATAGAAATCAATAGATTTTTTGAAAAAAATCTCGATGATAACATAATCAAAGAGGATATTAAGGTTGACGATGTTCTTTTGCAGATAGAGCTTAGAAGCCTTTTCAATCAAAATAAGGTTGGCAAGAAAAATGTTAATGTTATATTTTCAGGGATTTCAAACATTTTGATAAGAGAATTAGAAATGCCTTACGTTGCCGATGATAAAATATACAACATGATACGCCATGAGGCAAGACAATATTTCCCAATAAACATAGATAGTTATGTACTTGATTATAAGCAACTTAAAATATTTGACGAAGGGAAGATTAAAAAGCAAAAGATACTTATTGTTGGTGTACATAGATTTTTAATAGAAGGTGTAATAAATGCCTTTAAAAATGCAGGAATAAAAATATCTAAGATTGATATTGAGCCAAATTCAATTGTTAAACTGTTCAAAAACGAAAGAAAGCTGAACAAACAAGAAGATGATAACTCATACATGATAGTGAATATCACCCGAAATGGAGTTTCTACTTCTGTTGTTGCGAACAATGAACTTTGTGCCACAAAGTTATTTTCGCTTGTTCAGCTTGAAGAGATGTTTAAAGAAAATTCTGAGCAATCTTATGATTATGAATTTAGCTTAATTGAAGATCTTATTTCTGAAAGCGTAATTAAGTTTTATGACTTTGTACGAACAAGGGAAGAACCTATAACAAACATAAAGAAAATATACTTAACGGGAGAGGTATGTCAACATATTGATATTAGTGGTCTTTTGAGAAGAAGATTGAATATGGATGTAGAACTTGTGAGCGATTTTAAGTCTGTCAGAAAGATTGAATCACAGGAAAAAAGTGTGATGTTTGCATATGCAACAGCTTTCAGTGGGTTGATTTAGAAGACACAGTGATATTGGAGGGCAAAGGAGGCAGAAGGTAGTGCCAGTTTTAAAGGATATAAATTTGTTAGAGGCATACAGTAAGCAATATAGAGTGAGGGAAGAGAAGGCAAGCGGTGCATTAATAATTGTTCTGATATCAGTAATTGGTGTGTGTATATTGGTATCTGTACTTATGTTTGTTCAGATAATTTCCTATTCCATGAAAATCAGCAGTACTACGACAGAAATAAACTCGAAGAGAATAATTGTGAACAAGATACAGAAAGATTTAAAGATAAAAGAGGCATATGATATAAAAATTGGGTTTGTTAATCAAAAGAAAAATGAAAACCGAAAGTTAAAGGAATTGCTTACTACTCTTGAGAAACTAACTCCCAAAAATCTGACATTTGAGATGCTGCAGATAGAAAATAACAAACTTAATTGCAGAGTGGCAAGCAAGAATGTTGAGAGTGTGGTTCAGTTTGTTTACAGCCTATCTAATGATCCACACTTTGCAAATGTAGTATTTAATGGTGCAAATGATGTGGAAGGTATCAAAAAAGCTGATGTGAGTGCTGATATAAGATAAGAAGTTTTAAGAATTTTAAGATCAGTTTAATGAAGGTGGGGAAAGGTAGCAATGGGTTATAAACTGAGCAGTAGAGAAAAAAATTTACTGATTATTGGGTTAATAGTGATAATTGGAGTGGTTTTTTATTCATTTGTATATAGTAACTTGTCTCAAAGATTAGAGAATTTAAAAACACAGTATGAAACCCTTACTGCAGAGCTTTCAAGGTTGAATATGATAATAAGCAATTATAACGCACACAAGGCAGAAATTGAAAATGCGAAAAAAGAGTATGCTAAATTAAAAGATATTATTCCGCCAAATCAGAATGCTTTGTTTTGTGTTGTAGATTTAAAAAGACTCTTAGAAACAGTGAAGATTAGTACTTCTTCATATATGTTTGAGCCTTCCCAGAAAATTGAGCTTGGAAATACAAAAAATTTGGGTGACCAGTTTTATCCATATTATCTATCATCACGCCAAACCTGGAATTGTGAATATGAAAAAATACACACAATTCTTGATAAACAACCGAATTTTGCGCCTTTATTTACAATTGATTCGCTGAACATGACAAAAGCAGAAAACAAGTTAACGGTAAATGCAGTGATAAAATTTTATGGATTTAACGACCCGCAAAGTCCAGCGCGTGAGTTTGTTTTGAATAAGACAATTAAGAGCAGTCCAAGTGGAAAAAATAATTTATTTAAATAAGGTGAGCTCACATGAAGGTAAAGGGTTTTTCGTTAATAGAGGCTATAGTTGCTGTTGCTATATTTGCTATAATATTGATTCCAATTGGTATTGCATTTAACCAGTCGATAAGGGTAACCTCAAAGTCAAAAGAGAATATGGATATTGCACAGGTTTTGAACAAAGCAATGGAAAAAATGTATGCTGATATGGGAAATGATGATAGTCATTTTGCGGATGTAGTATATTCATTACCAGACTATAGTGGTAGTGAACTTGAATTTGGCAATGACAAATATAAAGTAAAATATACTGTAAAAAGGATTGATTGTGATTTCGATTTAATACTTGTAGCTGATGCTTCAAATACAATGTCAGTATACCAAAAAGTGTACGATGCAACTTATGGTGGTGTGAAATATGACCTTAGTTTATCTATTCCTCCAAGTTTAAGTGGAGTGGTAAATATAGAAGTTTATAAGGAAATAAGCGGAATAGACCGAGCTGAGTATAGATTTAATAATATACCATTAATAGTTACTAATCCCAATTTTAAAATTTACTTTATTGAAAATACTTCTACTGTAAATTGTAATATTGATGGTGTCTTTGAAATGAACGGGGGAATTCGTACATCAAATTACACTACTCAACTATTAGAAGTATGGTCTAAAAGCTTTACAGTAGGTTCTGCGGCATCTCCTACACCAAGTCCGACAGCAAGTCCAGCTGGTAATTTTACCACACAAAGGTCCACAGTGAAATTTATTTCGTACACCAATTCAAAATTTTACCATCAGCTTTTTGAGGTAACCATGGAAATTTGGAACGAACAAAAGAATAGAAAAGTGAGGGAGTACAAATTTATTGTGAGGGGGTAAAAAGTGGATGCCGGAAAAAATTAGTTGTTTAAAAGACAGGATGTTTATTAAAAAGGTTGACGGATCTGTTTTGATTGTGGTGATAATAGTTATTGCTGTTCTGAGCACAATATTGCTGGGGACGATGTCTGCTGTGTTG
>NZ_APGP01000124.1:0-1557 GCF_000404025.1 Caldicellulosiruptor sp. F32 | reverse complement strand
AGCCTGCGTTTTGCGCGCTCAAGCCGCTTCCTAACCGTCGCCTCATATATATCCAGCATCTTTGCTATTTCTTCATTTGAAAACTCTTGAACATATTTCAGTGTCAGCACATCTTTATATATAACAGGCAGCTTCAATACCGCCCTTGCAAGATGATCCAAATCCTCCGCAACGCTTATTGGTTCGGTCGTTATACAGTATTCCACATCCTCAAGGGGAATTGTTGTATGCCTTTTTCTTTGGTTATATAAATTGATGGCGGTGTTTCTAACCATAGTAACAATGTAGCTCTTAGTTTTGTGACAGGAAATTTCTCCCACTTTATCGAAATTCTCAAGAATTTTCAAAAACGTCTGATGTACAGCGTCCTCGGCGAACCGTTCATCATTTAGGATGCGGTTGGCGACATAGAACATAAGCTTCCTGTATGTAACATAAAGCAATTCAAATTTATTTTTATCCTCTTCGCCGTCAAGCATCGCCAGATATATTGGAAGCATTTTGTCACCTCCCGCATTTTCATGCTCTGTTTTGTTTCCTCTCTCTTTGTGACTTAAGTCTGCCATCAATGGGTTTTTGGGCGTTTCTCGGTATTGCCCATACACGGCTGAAACGCACAGCGCCGTTTATTCTGTTTTCCGCACACAGCTTTTGTATGCGCCTGACGGAAATGCCCCACTTTTTTGAAGCTTCATTTACAGACATGTAATCAGTTACCATATATTCACCCAAACATACAATTATTAGCAATTCATATTATATAAGTCTAAACGAATAATATCAAGCCATAATGGATAAATTGGTTTACATTTTTTCTCTTTTCAAACCATTAAAATTTTTGACATGTTCCCTCGAACAATCAACCCCCGTCTTTTCCGTCTACACAACCCTGCCTACCAAAATCCGCCCCGAAAGGCTGTGGATGTGTTTCCACGAACAATCACAGAAACAAAAAAACAAGGCTTCCCGGTATCTCCGCCGCCCATAAGCACATTTTCGGCGGGTGGCAAAAGACCGGAAAACCCTGTATTCAAGCCGTTTTTCAGGCACTTATTTGTTTTTTACATTTGTCATCAATACCACGCACTCGACGTGAAATGTCTGTGGAAACATATCAACAGGCTGGACTTCTAAAATTTCATAGCCATTTGAACAAAGAATACTGCTATCTCTTGCAAGTGTTGAAGGATTGCAGGATACATAAATTATGTTTGGAATTTTATGCTCTATAAGGCTTTCTAAGAGCTCTTTTTCACATCCACTTCGCGGTGGGTCAAGAATCACAGCCTGGGGTATAATTCCATTTTTCAACAGTTTTGGGATTTCAATCTCTGCACGGCCACATATAAATTCAATGTTCGAAATACCATTATTCTTGCTGCTTTTTTTAGCATCTTCAACTGCATCTTCAACAATTTCTATAGCGTAAACCTTTTTGCAAAAAGGAGCAACGAACATTGAAATGGTGCCAATTCCAGAGTATATGTCAAATACAACTTCTGCTTCAATATCACGCAAATATTTTACAACCTGACTGTAGAGTACTTCTGTTTGCAC
>NZ_APGP01000123.1:0-14812 GCF_000404025.1 Caldicellulosiruptor sp. F32 | reverse complement strand
CCTTTATACCTTCCTTTATACCTTCCTGTATACCTTCCTCATAGCCCTTTTCTTTGCCTTTTTCCTCTGCTTCTCTGTAATACTCCTGTATCAGCTGCTGAACATTGAATATAAACTCTCCCACATCTTCCACCCCCTCAGCTTCTATCTTCTTTAGCAGTTCATCTATCTTGCTTTCAATCTCCTCTCTCACCTGCGGTTTTACTATCCTCAAAAGCCATGAACAAAACACTTTTACCTGCACCTGTGGTAACTTACAAACATATTCTGACACTTCACTGAGCTTCTCTACAAACTCCTCTGCATTCCTTCTTGACTTTTCTAAATACAAAATAATACTTAAAAGGTCTAACCTGCTTCTTAGCTTTTCATCATCAAGCCCGTTTACATCAACCAAAATATAGTTAAACATATCATCCTTGAATATATCAAAACCTTTAAATATCTGGGTCGGTATATTCCACCCGCTTCTACCATTGTACAGCACTATCGGAACAATCGGCGGTAATAACTCGTCTCCTTTCTCTTCCATGTGCCTTTTCCATATAAGAGTCATATACTCAAATAACCTTCTTGGCATATTCCTGTCCGCAGTAGATTGCGGTTCTATTAACACATAAAAGTATATGTCCGTATCTTCTAATCTCGCTCTATATATCACATCTGCTTCTTTTTCCACAAACTCGTCCTTGATAAAACTCCTGTCAACAAACTCTAAACTCTCAGCATCTATCCTGTTTACCCATTCTCTATTTATATTGCTCCTTAAAAAGTTTAAAAATACTTCCTTGAATTGAAATAATCTCTTGAATGTTAAATCATACTGGTTATGCGGTACTTTCTGCTGCATCTACTTCATCCTTATAATTAATTTTTCCCCAGCTATAGCTTTTTCTTCTGTCTAAAATTATACCATAATGAAAAAGAGCATACAAGCTACATCTCACTATTATTACTTAACCTCACAAAGCTGTTTGTAAACATCTTACTATCTACAGCTTTATATCTGCGCCTATCATAAAACTATGTACTTATGTTTACATACAAAAACAAAAACTAAAGGCGCTTTGTGTAACTGCTACACCAAAGCGTCTTTGGATTAGATTGCAGTTTTTGGTATTTAAATATATATTCCAAAAAATGTTAAAAGGTTTATTCTACTTTAAATACTGATATTGCCTTATTCAGCTCTTCAGACAAATTTCTAAGAGAATATATCATATTCTGTAACTCCTCTACAGAAGCAAGTTGTTGTTCAGTTGCAGCAGAAACTTCCTCTGATAAAGCCGCAGTTTCTTCTGAAACAGCAGAAATGTTTTCAACACTGTTGAAAATTTTATCCTTTTTTGAATCTATAACTCTTAAAGTCTCAATTGCCCTTTGCAGACCATCAAGCAAGTCAGAAATAACATTTTTCATTTCTGTAAAAGAAATCTCAACACTTCTTATCGAATCTTCCTGCAGTTTTATTATATTTTCAACGTCGTCCACAACTTTTTCAGAAAATTTTGCTTTTGATAAAATATTTTTGACAATCTCTTCAACATCTTTTGTCGCGTCTTTAGACTGTTGAGCAAGTTTTCTTATTTCACTTGCAACAACAGCAAAACCTTTTCCACTTTCGCCTGCTTTAGCAGCTTCAAGTGTAGCATTTAACGCTAAAAGTCTTGTTTGTTCAGATATACTCGAAAGCAGATTCATAACTTTGTTTATCTTCTCTACCCATCCAATTAGCTCTCTTACACGCAAAATCATATCTTTTGTGGTCTTCTGTGAGTTACCTGCAACCTGTCTCAATACTTCTATTGCAGAATAACCTCTATCAGTTTTAACCAAAACTTCTTCTGAAACCTTGTTCATTCTATTAAAATCTTCAACCATATTAATCACGTCTTTTGTAAATCCACTCATAGCTTGTGAAATCAATGTAGCTTCGTTAGCCTGTGAAGAAGCACCTTCAGCAATTTCTGAAATTGCTTTTGCCACTTCATTCGAAGCAGCAGTTGTTTCTGAGGCAATAGTTGCTATAGTAGAGATGGTCTTATTTACCTGTTCAGAAAGCTGCTTAACCTTACCGACTAATTCTCTAAGCTGGCTTACCATTTTGTTAAAGCCATCTGATAGAATACCAATTTCGTCATTTAATGATACATGAGAGAATGCTGTCAAATTCCCTCCTGATGCCTTATTCATTTGTTCTAATACAACTTTCACACTTTTTGTAATTTTCAATGTGCCAAAAAAGCTTCCTCCAATAACAAATACACCAAATATCAAACTAATCAAAATGATAACCAGTTGCAGCTTAAATATCTTAGATGTTATGTCATTTTTAGGTATTAATGAAGCATATATAAATCCACTATCTGAGCTTTTCGAATAACTTACTATCCATACATCAGATAAATTTGTTTCAAAAATATCTGCATCCTTTTTATCTGCCTTTTCTGAAATTGTAGTTTTAATAACATTTATTTTGGATTTTATTGCAGTAGATAAATTTTTTGAAGTAATTATTTTACTGTCTAGTGTAATAACAAAAGATATGCCATTTTTAGTTATTTTGATATTTGAGAGCATTTCGTCAAATACATCTTTACCGATGTCTATTACAATCAATCCTATTTTATTTCCAGTTGAAGGATCATATAATACCCTCACTACGGATATTGAATAATCTCTTACATCTGAACCAACTTCTTTAAGAACATCATTAAAATACTGATTATGATCAGCGCACCATATAAAACCCTGGTCACTTTCAAAAGCCATCTTAACCCAGTTGCTTTTAAACAAATTATTAAAATCAATGTTATCAAAGCTGATAGTAGGATAGCCCAAAGAAGATTCTTTATTTATGAGAATATAAACACTTGAAATGAATTTATTTGATGAAACAATACTCAACAGCGCTTTTTGGGCTTCTTTTTTCCACTCAAGTTTTTCATAGTCATCATTACTTGTTTTTTGAACGTTTATGTATTTTTTTAAAGTTTCATTTGTAGCAAGCTGAAATGACAAGTCTTTTGCACGTTCTAATATTTGGTCAAAATATTTGCCCGATTGGAATGTTGAAGTTGAAATACTGTCTTCTATGTTTTGCCTTAACATAGATGTAGAAAAAGTAACTGTAAATATGTCTATTAACAAAACCAAAATTAAAACAACTAAAAACAGAAGAATAGCTATCTTCCCTGGCAAAGTTGACGCTAAACTTTTTGCTTTTTTCACAATCGCCTTCATGCCACACCTCCTATTGTTAAAAATTAGGCTATCTAAAAGGAAAATAGGCAAGTTTATTTATATTCTAAACTCCTTTTAGATAGCCATAAAAATCACTCTTTTACAGCCCCTGCTGTAAGACCAGATACAATTCTTTGCTGGAATACAAATACCATTAGTACAAGAGGAATCATAACTACAATTGCAGCAGCCGAAATCTCATCCCAAGGAATTGTGAACCTTCCCTGGAACATGACAATTCCTACTGAGACTGTTCTCCAAACGTCATCAGTGTTTATGACCAAAGCAAATAAAAATTCATTCCATACAGAAATAAATATAAGTATAGCTGCTGTAAAAATGCCAGGTGCTATAAGAGGCGTAATTATTTTATAGAAAATCTGAAATGTATTGCATCCATCAATTTTTGCTGCTTCGTCAATTTCATGAGAGACACCTTGGTAAAATGTTGTCAGATACCAAATAGCAAGTGGCAGCGAAAACGTGGTGTATGGAATCAAAAGCCCAAAAAAGCTGTTTCTAAGCCCCAAGTTTTTTACCATAATGTAAATAGGAGATACAATTGTAATTTGTGGAAACATTGAAACAGCCAATGAAAGACTCAAAACAAGGTTTTTTATCTTAGGTGAGATATTTGTTTTTGCAATTGCATATGCTGCAAAGCTGGCAATCACAATTGATATAATTGTTGTCTCAAGGCCGATTACAAAGCTGTTTAAAATATATCTTGCAAATGGTCTTTCAGTAAAAACCATTCTGTAATTTCCAAAATGGGGTTTTAAAGTTATCAAAGATGAAATATTAAATATTTCACTTTTTGGTCTTATTGATGTAAGAAGTAGCCAGTAAAAAGGAAACAAAATTACAATCAGTGCCAGCACAATTATTATGTTCATAACAATCTTTGCAATCTTTTCGCCTGTTAATTTCTTCTTGTTTTTCATTTTATCCCATCACCTCTTTTGATGTGAGAATACCTCAGCGCCAAGGATTTTTATATAGATAAAGCTTATGATTGTCACCATTATAAAAATCAAAACTGCCAAAGTCGAACCTCTTCCAAAGTCAAGCTGGTTGAATAGTGTTTTGTAAGTGTAGATAGAAACTGTCTCTGTTGAGTTTGCAGGACCGCCGCCTGTCAAAACATATATGAGGTCAAATACTCTAAATGCATCCAGGGTTCTAAAAAGCAGAGCAACAAGTATGGTTGGTTTTAACATTGGCAAAGTAATCCTGAAAAACTGGTAAACTGCATTTGCACCATCCACTTTTGCGGCTTCATACAGCGACTCCGGAATTGTCTGAAGTCCTGCAACAAGCAAAATTGCAATATAGGGTGTTGTTTTCCAGATATCGGCTGTCATTGCAGCTATCATTGCGTTTGTGGTACTTGATAAAAGGTCTGCCGGACTTCTGATAAGTCCAATGTCTGCAAAAAACTTTGACATAATACCAACCTGACCATCATACATAAATTTCCACATCAAAGCCGATATAACAGTAGGAATTGCCCAAGGCATAAGAACAATGCTTTTGAAAACATTTTTCAGGCTTGTTACTTTGTGCATAACAACAGCAAGCATAAGACCAAATACAAGTTCAAAAAATACTGTTACAACTGTAAACAAAAGTGTATTTTTTATGGCTGACAAAAGCCTTGAATCCTTTAGATAGTAGCTATAGTTCTGAAGACCAACAAAGTTTGGTTTTACAATAACCTGGTCAAGCGCCAAAAGTGCCTGTTTTAAATCATTGGTTTCTTGTGTGTTCGGCAATGAATTTGCAAGTGATATGAGTTTTTTCACATACTCATTGTATTGATTTATCTCTTTTCTCGAAACAGATAAATATTTGAGCTTTATATCAACTGGCTGAAAGTTGTTCAAAAGGTCATTTACTTTGTTAAGCTGCGACATCTTTTCATTGGTATTGAATATGCTCTTTTCCAGCTCAGGCAGTAAAGATTTTATTCTATCTACTATCTTTTTCTGTTTGCTATCCAAACTTTGGCTGCTTACACTGTCAAGTATTGATGATGCTGTAAAGACTGTATTTGCATAGTTCTCAACATCTATCTTATACGAAAGAGAAACCTCGCTTTTTGTTGGATTGTTGAGTTGAATGTCAAATAAGCTGAAGACAAAAACCTGCACAAGAGGAATTACTGCAACAAAGATGAATATCAAAACTGCAGGAAGCAAAAATAAATACCCAAATAGTTTTTCCTTTCTGTCCATCTTTCCCCTCCCCTTTAAACTTTATTGGCAGGCTTAAAAAGAATTTAAGCCTGCCAATTTCTCTATTGAGATTGTCTTTTACTTTTGAGTCTTTACAAGCTCTTTTAATTTCTTGTCCAAATCAAGGACAGCTGTTTTTACATCCTTCTTGCCATTTACAATGTTGGAAAACTCAATTTGCATTGCATCTGAAAGCTTTGGATAAATTGGTGAAACAGGTCTTGGAACAGCAGCTAAAATAGCTTCTATGAACTTCTTGTCGCCAATAAGTGGATTTGCTTTTATAACATCTTTGTCGTTAAAAAGTGGCTTGTAAACGGGAACATTTCCGTTGTAAATGGCCATAAGTTTTTGTCCTTCTCTTTGCACAAGGAACTTCAAAAGTCTCCATGAAGCTTCAGGATTCTTTGTGTATTTGTTAATACCAACCATCCAGCCACCAAGCGCTGCAGCTGAACCCTTTGAACCTTTTGGAAGTGGCAGAATGCCAACTTTGCCTTTTACTTTTGATTGTGGACTATTTACCATAGCCCACATGTATGGCCAGTTTCTTGCAAAAACTGCAAGACCGTTTATGAAAGCTGTATGTGTCTCAATCTCTGTAAATGTGTTGATGTTTGGTGGAACAATACCAGATGTTATAACCTTTCTCATCATGTTAAGTCCATCAATTGTTCCTTTGTTATTAACTACAATATTTCCACTCTCATCAACAACTCTGCCGCCATATGAAGCAATATACTCTATCGCATCACAAACAAGACCCTCATATTGTTTTGCTTGCATCAAAAATCCATATTTTGTACCCTTTTTACCCTTGTACTTTTTAGCAACTTTAATCAAATCATCCCATGTCTTTGGAAGTTCATTTTGAGGAACAATGTCTTTTCTGTAATAAAGAAGTCCTGCATCAATAAATCTTGGAAATGCCCACATCTGACCTTTGAATCTTGCAGCATCAATTGTCCCTTTGATGTAGTCATTAAGATTAATCTTGTCGCGCTTTATAAACCTGTCAAGTGGAAGTGTGTAACCTGCTTGAGCAAACTCAGCTGGCCAGATAACATCCATGTCAAATACATCAATGTCAGAACCACCGGCACTCATTACTGTCACAAGCTGGTCATGGTTTTGGCCTGTGTCAGATGGGTTTTCTTTGTAGATTACCTTGATGTCTGGGTTTTTCTTCATAAACTCTTTGATAATCTTTTCTGTTGCGTGAGTTTCGTCCTTGCCACGTACATAGGTGATTGTGACTTGCTTTTTAGAAGCGGCATTAGTATCAGCAGGGCCAAAAGCTAAAAACAAGCTTACACTCAGAGCAATTAAAGTAATTACCGCAATAAGCCTTTTCATAAAAATACAACCTCCTTTTTGTAAGTTTTTGTGATATAATTTTAAATAGGGGTTTTATATCATCCCACACACAACAGTGTGGGACAATACCATTTTTATGGCTCGGCTCTTTTTGAAGTGGAAAAAGAGCCGAGCATTTTGTTTTGTCGGGTGGGATACTCTCCTAAGATTTTATGTCTTTGCGTTGGCAATTTATGTAATATTTTTAGTTTTTAGTTGTTTTTCTATGAAATCTTAGTAATCGTTTACGCTAAATAAAATATACTACGTTTTGTTTAACTTGTCAATATGTTTTTAAAAAAAACTTTATCAATTTGTGAAGTTTGTATTCTTTGTAGACTCTCTCGGAATGATTGAAGTATCCAAGATATATTTACCTTTGCTAACAACTCCTCCTTTCAGAATATCTATCAAAAGCCTTGCAGCAAGCTTCCCCATTTCATAACGTGGTTGATGGACTGTGGTAATTTTAGGTGTAACCATTGAAGCAAGTTCTATATCATCAAACCCCATAATCCCAAGTTCATCTGGAATTGAAATCCCAAGTTCTTTTGCCGCATCACACGCTCCAATTGCCATCTCATCATTCGAACAGAAAATGGCATCTGGGGGCTCTGGCATAGTCAACAGTTCTTTTGCAAGCTTATATCCACTTTCATATTTATAATCACCATATTTTATATATTTCTCGTTGGCTCCAAGTCCAAGATTTTCAAGCGCCATTTTATAGCCTTTGAGTCTATCTTGCGAAAGAAGTGCTCCAATCTTGCCAGTAATTTTAGCTATTTTTCTATATCCACACTTGTATAAAAACATAGTCGCATCATAAGCTGCTTTGAAGTTGTCAATGCACACTGTCACAAGTTCATCTGAAAAATAATCAGAAATGACTACCATTTTAAACTGCTTTGATAGTTCAACAATTCTCTGTGGTTCGCTGAGGCTTCCTGTAAGAAGTATCCCATCTGCTATTTGACCCTTCATCATTTTATAATACTCTTCTTCTATTTTTTGGGAATCTGAAAAATTGCCAAGAATTATATTATAACCATTTTCTCTTGCCTCGACTTCAATCCCTTTTATTAGCTTATTGAAAAAGTAGTTCTCTATATCAGGTATCATAACCAAGATATTTTTTGTCTGCTTACTTCTCAATTTCCTTGCTGTCTGGTTCGGAGTATATCCTAAGCTGTCTACCAGTTTTAATATCTCTTCCCTTTTTTCCTGACTCACACCTTCCTTTCCACTTAGTGCTCTTGAAATTGTTGCAACAGAATAGCCTGTTAGTTTTGCTATGTCTTTGATTGTATACTTCATATTTCATCCCAGCCCTTCTTTTTATCAGTAATCGTTTTCGTATTTATTTTAAAATATATCAGGTTACTTTAGCGAAATCAATACATATTTTGTATAAAATAAGCTAAAATTTGTTGAACAAATATAATAAAAAAACCACCGGCAATTTACTCCCTTGTGTGCAATACTGTCTTGGGGCTAATTTCTTTTTGTATTTTTATAGGACACATATAACAACTCTAATCTGTATTCAAAATTTCTACATTAAGCTTTGAAAATGCTTTTTATCAAAAGTAAATATTCTATTGTTTCCTGATTTTGCTATGTGATGAAAAAGATATGCAGCAATGAAATCAACGTTGCTCTCTTTGTAACTTTTGAGCGCAAAAAGAACAATATCCGCTTCTTCCGCTTCAATGCCATCAGAACATATACAGGCACTCAGAATATCATACAACCTCTGTAATTGTAATTGCTGCAACAAACAGTTTTAACTTTCCCTGTTCGGCTTTAAGTATAATCTTCTGAGCTTTTTGAAAAAACTCCTCGTGGTCATGCAATACATATCTCAAAAATTACATTCGCATCGAATCATACTTTTTCCATCATGTTGTGTCTCCCTTGCTCTCTTTCTTACCCAGATTTCTTTTGTTGCATTAGTTTCATGGTCCAAATCTATAAATGCGATTGATGATTTTAGAGAACCTCCAAGCTCTGATAGTTTTCGTTTTTTTATCACTTCAATTACAACTTTGCCGTTGTCTAGAACAGTGAAAAGTACACTGTCTCCTATCTTCTCCCCACCAATAATTTTCCTTATCTCAGCGGGCAATTCTACTTGCCCTCTTCCAATAATCTTTGACGTTGCATGTATCATACAAAATACCTTCTATATTAATCGCTCTAAGTTTATCGTAACCCATGAAATTAAAATTTAAATGAATGAATTTATCGTTCATTAAGCGGTGTGCGAATGGGAAAAGCCCAACAACGACTTGAAATAATATTGACAAACCAATTAAAACTGTATATACTGTATATATACAGTATGCAAAAGGGGAAAGAAAAATGTGCTAAAGCTTGTGATTTCGCAAATGTCAAACCAGCCCATATATGAACAAATCAAAAATCAAATAAAGAAGCAGATAATAGAAGGAAGTCTTAAGGCAGGAGATGGTCTTCCATCAATCAGGGTTTTGGCAAAAGAGCTGAATGTAAGTGTTATCACCACAAAAAGAGCATATGAAGAGCTTGAAAAAGAAGGGTTTATTGTCACAGTGCCGGCAAGAGGAACGTTTGTTGCTGGGATTGATAGAGAAAAGATTTCTACTTTGGGCCTTCAAGAAATTGAAAATGATTTAAAAGCTATTGTTCAGAAAGCAAAAATACTTGGAGTTGACCTAAAAAAGCTTTTAGAAACAATTGAAAGATTGTATAAAGGAGAGGAAGGTCAAAGATGATTGCCTTGAAAGTAGAAGACCTTACAAAATCGTACAAAAACTTTAGGCTTGAAATTCCAGAACTTACCTTAGAAAACGGCTACATCATGGGGCTTTTGGGAAAAAACGGCGCTGGAAAAACCACTTTGATAAAGTGTATACTTGACCTTGCAAAAAAGGAAAGTGGAGAGGTTTTCATATTCGAAAAGCCTTTTAATTGTGATGAAATTGAGATAAAACAAAGGCTTGGAGTTGTATTAGAAACTCCAATTTTGCCGGGTCAGTTAAAACCGAAAGATGTAAAAGAGATAATGAAGTCATTTTACAAAAACTGGGATGATAGGCTTTACAACAAGCTCTGTGACCTTTTTGAAATTGACCAGAATAAAAAAATAATTCACCTCTCAAAAGGAACTGTGATGAAACTGTCTATTGCTCTAGCTTTAGCTATAAGACCTGACTTTTTGATTTTAGATGAACCAACATCTGGGCTTGACCCTGTTGCAAGGAATCAGTTTGTTGAGATTCTGCAGAGTTTTGTTCAGTCTGAAGAAAAAGCTGTATTTTACTCAACTCACATAGTCTCTGATATTGAGAATGTTGCAGACTTTGTGACAATCATTGATAATGGCAAAATCATCTTTTCTTCATCGCGTGAAAGCATTGAAGAGGATTATTGTATAGTAAAAGGACCTGCTTCAGAGAGTAACAAAATCCCACAAAGTATAGTTTTATCTTGTAAAAAAGGTTCATTTTTGTTTGAAGCTCTTTGCAAAAAGAAAGAGATTGAAAAGTTTATTGAGCCAGGCTTTGTTGTTGAAAAACCATCAATTGAAAAGTTCTATGTAATGCTTGTGAGAAGGGATGAAAAGGATGAAGTATTGGAAGTTCTATAGGAAAAGTATATATACATCAGTTTTGTATTTCTTTCTATACATTATTATTCTTTGGATAGTTGGTAGCCTATTAAATCCACCAGCATCTGCTACTATATTCTGGGAAGAATATTTATCTTACTTTTTTGTAGCTATTTTTCTTACATTTACCATGTTAAATAACCCTTTTACGTCAAATAGTTTTTCGTATGAAACTTTGAGTTTGCTCTTGCCTATTAAAAAATGGCAAATTATAATTAGTCGATTTTTAAAAAGACGGATTTTTGTTGCTAATATTTCAATTTATTAGTCTGATTGGATATTTATTTATAGTTAATATTGATTCTTCTTACCTTATACATGAGTTTAACAGCAAACTTTTGTCATATATATTTACGGAATTTGTTATGATAACAGTTCTTCAGCCTGTTTTTATTGCATTTAGAAAATCAATCCCAAAAAACTTGTATACCATACTCCTTATATTTTGTTTTTACTTCGGAGTACCTTTTATTTTTTCTGAACCTTTGCAAATTCTGTATCATAAAATTAAAATTTTTGAATCAATATGCATACTGACAGCTGTTTCGCTTGCATATATTGCTGTATTGATGGTTATTTCATTTATTATTTCATACAGAATTCTTTCAAACAGTGATTTTTAAAATAAATCCTAAAGGAGCGAGGTTAAAAATGCTTGTTTACTTTAAATTATTCAAAAAGAATAAGATTATTCCATGTATTGTTTTTCTTATTCTTCTTTTGTTTATTGCCCTGCTTATTAATAAAACAGGTAAAATTGATACTTTTATATTTTTTGCAACTATTTATAGCATGTTCATTTTAGTAATGCTGCTTACAATAAAATCAAGTTTTTTTGCTCAAAATACAAAACTCCGTGAAATGTATGGCAGTATATCTTATGCTTCTCTGCTCTTTTTACTGCCTATTAAAAGAAATAAGATTGTTGCTTTGGAGCTTATTTCAGATGTTATTCTAATCTTGATATATATTCTCTTTCTTAACATCGGAATGTTAATCTTAAAAGTGTTTAATTTAACCCACTCATACATTTTCATTTTATCTTTCTTCTGGATTTTCTCTATTGTACTTGTATGGTATTCTATCTGTACTATCCTATATTCACTGCTCTACTTTATTAAAAATTCAAATTTCCAAACAATTTATAACACTATTGTAAACTTTATAATAATATTAGCTGCTTACATACCTTTCTGGTTTGGTCTTCGTCTTTCAGAAATTCATAAAAGAGAGGAAAAATTTATTACAAATTTATATACAAACCATAAAAGTGCTTTAATAGTCTTATTTGTATCAATAATACTGTTTTTAATTTCATTCATTGTAAACAAAGCTGCAATTTACAGGCGAGAAATCTAAACTGCTTTTTATAAATTTACAGCGGAAAAGTTATGTATAACGTGAGGTGAAATAAATGCATAAATTTATGCCTCATCCCAGTGAGATTAAAATGCATCTTTTAATTATCGGATTTTTTACAGTCCTCTGGTTTTGTTTAAATTTCTTTCTGTTAAATGATAATAGCAATAATTTTGATAGAAATGCATATTCTGCATTTGTAATTGCATTCTCTCTTCTTATTCCGCAAGTTTTTGTAGTTTCTAAAATAGCTTTATTTTTTGATAAGAGTCCTGTAAAATCTAATTATATATTGGATTCTGTTTTAAAATTTTACTTTTTGTTGCCTGTAAAAAGAAAAACAATTGCTTTTTGGATATTTACCAATGATATTATTTTTTCATTCTTATACTGCTCTGCCTTTTTTATCTCAAGTTTGTTTGCAATTTTTAGCAAACCAAATAGGGTCGAACTTAATATATTTTTGTTTTTCGTTTCACCACTTGCCACTAACTTGTTATCTATTTCATTGTTTTTATTACTTTATTCTTTTCCGCATTTTGTTAAAAACAAAATGTTAAAATCATTATCTGAATTGTTGTATGGACTGTTACCTTTCTTTCTCTTGATTATTCTTATAATAGTATTAGCTTTAGCAGAAACTGCAACAGCATCAAACGACAATTTAATAGCATCTATTGTGAATCTGTACAAAAATAGTCTCTGGTCACTAACATATTTGCTGATTTCGATAATTTTGCTCATCAGTTCATACATCGCTGTTTTTGCTTCATTCTACAGACAGGAGGGGTGATATACAAAAATAGGTGCTTTAACAATTATAAATAGTGCCTATCAAAAATATGTAAAAAGGAGGCTACTTTGTGTATGATTCAACTCATTGAACTTACCAAAGACTTTGGAAAAGTCAGGGCGGTTGACAGGCTATCTTTTACCATCAACAAGGGCGAAATCTTTGGGCTCCTTGGTGAAAACGGAGCTGGAAAGACAACAACTTTAAGGATGCTTGCAACAATGATAAAACCCACACATGGCACTGCTATAATTGACGGACTTGACATCACAAAAGAGCCTGAAAAGGTAAGGCGCAAGATAGGAATTCTCTTTGGGAGTGAAAGCGGGCTATATAGCAGGCTCACCGCAAGAGAGAACATCGAATACTTTGCTACTTTGCACGACATGAAAAAAGATGAAATTAAAAAGCGGATTGATGAGCTTGTAGAAAGGTTTCAGATGCAAGAGTTTATCGACAAGCCTGCTGGTAAATTCTCAAAAGGTATGAAACAAAAGGTGTGTTTTGTGCGTTCTATCATCCATGACCCTGATGTAATGCTTTTTGATGAGCCAACAAACTCTTTGGACGTCACAAGTGCAAAAGAGGTGCATGACTTTATCAGGCTTTGCAAACAAGAAGGAAGGACTATAATCTTTTCAAGCCACACAATGAGTGAGGTCGAAAAGCTTTGTGACAGGGTTGCAATAATACACAAAGGAAAGCTTGTTGCAATTGGCACAATTGATGAGATAAAGCAAAGATTTTCTGGAGCAAGCTTTGAAGATGTATTTATTAGATTGGTAGGTGATAACAGATGAGAATAAATATGAAGCATGTGTGGATTGTATTTAAAAAAGAATTAAAGGATGCTTTTAGAGACAGACGCGCTCTTTTTATGAACTTCATCCTGCCCATACTTACAACACCCCTTATGCTTCTTGTGATAATCTATGCAACTAAGTCTGCATATGAGGTTAAACCTGAAAAAACAAAGATTTGTATCATGGGTGAGCAATATGCAAAACAACTTGTTGACTTAATCAAAAACTCTCAGTTTGACATTGTTCAATCTTCAAATCCAAAGAAGGATTTGCAAGATGGAAAAATTAAGGCAGTGATTGAAATTCCACAAAATTTTTCTGACCATCTTTCAAAAGAAAAGCAGGTTAATATAAAGATTTTAGTTGATGGGTCTGATTCAAAATCATCAAATGTTGGTTTAATATTGAGCGAAATCATAACTGACTACGCAAAAAACATAACAAAACAGAGGCTTTTGTCCAAAAATATCAACCCTGAAATTATTGAGCCTATTGTCATTACAAAAGAAAACGTTGCACCACCCCGCAAAATGGCGTTGTTTTTGCTGGCAATACTTGTCCCTATGTTTGTAGTGCTCAATACCTCACTTGGTGGCATTAATGTTGCTATTGACATAACAGCTGGTGAAAAGGAAAGGGGAACTCTTGAGCCACTTTTAACAACTGCTGCATCACGCATCTCACTTGTAACAGGCAAATACATATCAGTTTCAATCATGGCAATAATAAGCGGAGTTACCTCACTAATAGGGCTTGGACTTACATTTTGGTTTTTGCCGTTGGCCTTTGGAGAAAATGCAACAAAAGAATTGGGAGATATAGCAGCCCTTGCCCTTCCTGCATCTATTTACTTTGTAATGTTTATTGTTGTGGTGTTGACAGCTATAATTTTCAGTGCAGTTGAAGTTGCCATTGCCTCATATGCAAGGTCGTTCAAAGAGGCTCAAACTTATCTTACACCTATTACCTTTTTGGTGCTAATCCTCGCTTACTTCACAATGTATAAAACACCAAATGACTTGGTAGGTTCTTACTTTATCATACCGCTTATCAATTCACTTGCAATATTTAAAGAGCTAATATATGGAATCATAAATATTCAGCACTTGTTATTATTCATAGTTTCTTCAACCGTATATCTTATTGCCTCTATAATATTTGCTTCAAAGATGTTTGAGAATGAAAAGGTGCTGTTTAGAAGCTGAAAATAAACAAAATGGGCCTGTGCTAAAGCCTAAAAGCACAAGCCCATTTTCTTTTTTACATTTTTATCTCTTTGCTAAATACTTTCTTATATCAAGTGCAACTGCAACAACTATTATAAGACCTTTTATAATCAGCTGCCAGTAAGGATCAACACCAATAAATG
>NZ_APGP01000122.1:0-15775 GCF_000404025.1 Caldicellulosiruptor sp. F32 | reverse complement strand
ACCACCTTAGTTTCATTGTCAAGGTTTTTGAATATTTCAATCTCGTCAAGCTTTTTCAAAAGCCTGAGGAAAATGCTTTTGTTGGAGAATACATATTTGTACTCAAGGTCATTTATATTATGAAGAAGCTGATTATTATTCATTTCATTATTTTCACCACAAAAGTTTTCTTAAGAACATTATAGCAAACAGAATGGAAAGCATCAAACATATTTTCTTATCCATAGGCTAAAGTAGCAACCTGTGCTTCAATCTCCAAAGGGCAGGCTACAAAGCTTTTGCTGTCAACCTCCGGAGGTTTTTGGGGGGATTGGAGCTCGACAGCAATTGGTAAATACAAAAATTAAATTATCTTTCATTTATCAAATACACAAGACAAAATGGAATAATATAACATAACATAAATAACAATAAATGTACATATAAGAAGTTTGTAAAAATCTAAAAAATTAATAAAAATAGAAGATTTTACAATGAAATGTTGAAAGATATTATATAAAAAATACGTAAAGAGGCATGATTGGCTGTGTCAAAGCTCTCTCAGATGTATGGAAATTGGGGAAATTCAAAAAAAGCTTCAATGTATTAAGATAGAGATTATAATATTAAAAATAATCCACACGATGGCACATAAAATATACTTTAAAGTATAATAAAATAGAGTATAATAAACATGAGGTGATTTTTATGAAAAGATTTATAAACCGCAGACAGGAACTTGATTTTTTAGAGAAACAGTACCGAGAGCAAAATTCATCACTTGTTATTATTTATGGGAGAAGGAGAATTGGCAAGACTGCACTTATTAAAAAATTTATTGAAGATAAGCCAGCTATTTATTTTTTGGCTTCTGAGGAGGCAGAGAGTCAAAACATAGAGTATTATAAAAAAGCTGTAGGCAATTTTTTAAAAAATCCTTTGATTGAAAGGTTATCTGGCGTAGGTTGGGATGATATTTTTGATGTTATAATAAACGCAAAAATTAATAAAAAAACGGTGATAGTATTTGATGAATTTCAAAACTTGTGCAAAACAAACCCAGCCTTTGCTTCGATTGTTCAAAGAATCTGGGATGAGAAACTAAAAAACCACAATTTTATGCTTATTTTGAGTGGTTCTTTGGTTGGCATGATGCAAGAACATGCTCTTTCTTATTCAAGTCCTTTGTACGGTAGAAGAACAGGACAAATAAAGCTGAAGCAGTTTTCATTCAAAGAAGCAAAAGAGTTTTTCCCTGAAGCATCAGATGACCAATTTATATGGATATATTCCATCGTTGGCGGTGTTCCAAAATATTTAGAGATGTTCAAGTTTGAAGGCGATATTTACAAGGCAATTGAAGAAAATATTCTAAGCAGACAGAGCTTTTTATATGAAGAGCCTTTGTTTTTGCTTGAAAAAGAAGTTCATGAGGTAGGAAGCTATTTTTCGATAATTAAAAGCATTGCTCTTGGGAACCATAAACTCAGCCAGATTGCCCAGAGCCTTTCTACAGCGCAAACAAAACTTACAAAGTATTTAAATACTTTGATAGACCTTGATATTGTAAGAAGAGAGGTTCCAGTAACAGAAGAGTATCCAGAAAAGAGCAAAAGAGGGTTATATTTTATAAACGATAATTTCATAGATTTTTGGTTTAAGTTTGTATATCCATACAGAGAACAATTAGAACTTGACAATACTGAATATGTAATTGAAAATATCAAGTCAAAAATTGTGACAAATCACATAAGTTTTATTTATGAAGAAGTTTGCAGGCAGATTTTGATGGATTTAATAAAAACAAAAGAGATTGATATTCAGTTAGACAGAATAGGCAAGTGGTGGGATTCAAAGTCAGAGATTGATATAGTAGGAATTAGTAAAAACACAGGCCATGTTGTTTTTGGTGAATGCAAATATTCGCAAAGAGTAGTTGATATTGATGTATTTTTTAACTTAAAGAAAAAAGCAGAAAATATAAAAGTATTTCCTGAGCAAAAAGAACTTTATATTCTCTTTAGCAGAACAGGATTTTCAGAAAGGCTTTTGGAGTTTGCGAAAGAGACAAAGAATTTGATACTGATGAAGTTTCCTTAAAGGTGATAAATAGTACTTTTATCCCCTCTTCTTCACATATGTACTTGACCATGTTTATAAACTGGTAATTCTGAATAATATTCAAATCTATACTTCATGTCACTTTTGCTACGCAAAAACAAAAAACACAAGCAGCTATTTAGCTCTAAAGCCACTTGTGGTTAAATTCTCTTGCTATCAATTCAAAAGCTCTTTTCTCAATCTCTTTATCTCCTCAATATCAAGTTCGGTCAGCTCTGCTATCTCTTCATCTCTTATACCCTTTTGTATCATCTTCTTAGCTATTCTAATTTGACTTTCACGAATACCTTGTTGCAGTCCAAGGTTGAAATCTTTTGCTCTTGCTTCATCAAGAAGTCTTGCTACATTTGATATAAATTCACCCATATTTTTGCCACCCCCTTGTTTAACTCTTTCTGCTACCCTTTCATACTCCTCTTTTTGCTCTTCCAGCAGCCTCGGTCGTATTATGTAATATGCCCACCTTAAAAATCTGTCTATGTTCTCATTGCTCAGTTTCTCTACATTCTTCTCAACCTCTAAAAGCCTTCTTATAAGCTCATCCCTGTCTTCTCTTACCTGCTCTAAATAAAATATTATCGGCGTTAGCAAGTCCTTCTCCTCTTGAAGAATCTTTTTGACATCTACTTCAGACACATCTACTACTCTGTATCTGAATACATCATCCTTGAAAGTCTCAAATGCTTCCATTAAATCAGTAGAAAGATTCCATTTTTCCTTTGTTCAGTTGTACACAACTATGGGTATAACAGGCGGAAGGTTCTCTGCCCCTTTGCTAAGTTCCTTCCACCACAGGCTTACCATGTACTTCAGTATCTTCTGTGCCATATCCCTTTTCACTGTCGACTGGTTCTCTATCAGGATATAAAAATATACTTCTCTTCCTTTTAGCTTTGCTTTTGCAACAATATCAGCTCTGAGCTGGGATAGCTTCTGTGTTACAAATTCGCTGTCATCAAATTCTATAGACTCCTCATCTATTTCATCTGCCCAGCTGTATCTGAGAATGTCTTTTACAAGCACAAGTAGCTCTTTTTTGTCTTTGAGCAAGAACTTAAAAGTGGTATCACGCTCCATTGGTGGAATTTCAGAGCTCAAGGCAATTTCACTCCGATTTATGGATTTTTTCAGAACAAAATTCTACACTCTGTAGCCAAAGATGTTGAGTTTGTTTTATTTTTTGTCCAATTTAATTATACCACAAAAGCGGTCTCACAGTTTCATTTTTTTAATCTTCAAAGGGTAGGCTACAAACCAATGGTTTCCACAGAATTCAAGCACTTGTTGATATCAAGTTTCAATTCCCAAAGGGGAGGCTACAAACTATCAAAGCAAATGCAAATATGGGTGATGAGCAAATTTTCAATCCCCAAAGGGAAGGCTACAAACCAAGTCCTGTTCCTGAAAGCAAAAAAGAACTCTTTGTTTCAATCCCCAAAGGGAAGGCTACAAACTTGCATCATACCACTAAAATCTCTTTGCATTCCAGAGTTTCAATCCCCAAAGGGAAGGCTACAAACAGAAGAGATGAGAATGGAAAATTTGAAGAATATGTGTTTCAATCCCCAAAGGGAAGGCTACAAACGGAAATCATTGAACAACAAGGTAATTTAATTATTGGTTTCAATCCCCAAAGGGAAGGCTACAAACAAGCGAAAGAAAAGACTGACAGAGTGATTGCACATTTGTTTCAATCCCCAAAGGGAAGGCTACAAACGAAGAATTTGACCAAATTTTTCACACATATATAAAAGTTTCAATCCCCAAAGGGAAGGCTACAAACCTGGAAAAATCGGAAAATCAGGCAAGCCGGTAGAGGTTTCAATCCCCAAAGGGAAGGCTACAAACTCTACTTCTACTTGCAGGTTTGTAAGCGCCCATTTGTTTCAATCCCCAAAGGGAAGGCTACAAACTTGATATACACGATTTAGGTGAAATCAATCTTATTGGGTTTCAATCCCCAAAGGGAAGGCTACAAACCCGTAGATGGCTTGAGAAATCTTACAAGGAACAAATGGTTAAGTTTTCAAGCTGCTGTAGGTTATTTCTATTATACTCCACAAGCTCTTGAAAGTCAACACATACCAGAAATTACCTTTTGCTGTCGATCCCCGGGGGTTTTTGGGGGGATTACAGGTCGACAGCAATTGGTAAATGCAAAAGTCAAAATACATCACAAATCTCAGAGTACATAATTAAAAATAGCAATTTTTGCACAAGCAAAAATAATATAAAATGAAAAAAATGACATATAAAGCTAATTAACTTTGCATAAAATTTGACCTTAATAATTAAATGATGGTATGTAAAATTAAAAAGTGTACTAAGTAACGAGGATTGCAAGTTCAAAATTTGGTTGTATCTTGAAAATAAAATTGGTATAATTAACATAAAAGTGAGGTGAGATGCTATTGATAGAGGAAATAGTTGAGATTGGTGATGTTCTAATTGGTGATGCATCTGGAAATGATGCCCATTTATCTGTTCTTACAGAAGATATTGAGGTTCCATCTGGGGATGAAAAGAGATATGTTGCAAAAATTGACTTTTCTACAAATGAGAAAAAGATTAATATAGACTGTGCTGAAGAAATTGATGATGAAACTGCTAAAAAATATGTTTATGTTGGTTCGGCAGAAGGGGCAAATTCGTCACAATGGTTTGCTTCTACGACATCTTTTGCATATTTTCTGACAGAAACCATTCCAAACCTTGTTGAATGTGAAATACCTGTAGTATCTGACATATGTAAAAAAATATTGGATATGTATTTTGTCAAAGTCAAAGAATATCTAAGCAAGTCTTCTGAACTTATCGATGAAGAAAAGAGGTATTTGCAGCAGAGAATAGAGAAAAAATACGTTTATTTTTTAGATACTGACAATATAGTGGTAAATGACAACAAGAGACTGACTGAAAAGCCGCTATCACAGATTTACAAAGAACTAATTAACAATGCAAAATCAACAGATAAGATTTTTAAGCAATTGAGAGATGTTTTTACAAAGGAATGTACAAATGGATTAAAAAAATTAACAGAACTAAAACCTCAGCAAATAGGCTTATATGTACTTTGCGTTGATGGAAAGCCTTTGACAAGCTATCCAGAGTATATTGACGCTGTTATTGCATACAAACGCCAGGTCAAAAAAGGCACAGAAAAGACTAAAAAGAAGCAAAAAGAAGGTAATATATGTTATATATGTTTGGACACAGATAACTTATCATTCGAAGGATTTAAAAAGACAAAGTTTAAATATTTTACGACAAACCAGAATATATTTGCATCTTATCTTGACCAAAAGAACTATGCCAAGAACATAACTGTATGCGAAAAATGTCTTTTAAAGCTTGTGGCAGGAGATATATTTTTAAGAAATAAACTTAAAACCCAGCTTGGCTCTTTTGATGTATATGTTCTGCCAACTTTTGTTTACACAAGTGCAAAGTTAACAAAAAACTATTTAGAAGAACTTTCCCAAAATATCACGAATTCGTTGAACACTGCATGGAACTATAACAGCCTGGAAAAACTGCGAGATGATATATACAACTTTCTTTCATATTTCGACCAAAATCACTATTTTTTACTGAACCTGATTTTTTACAGAGAAGCACAAGCAAGTACAAAGATAATAAGGTTTGTACCTGACATCAATCCTTCAATTTTCGACAAGATTTACAATGCAGCATCAAAAGTCTTTTCTCAATATACTGACCTCATTGGGAATGACCCTTCTTTTAAGATTTCCCTTGAAAGCATCTATTACAGCGTTCCAATAAGGCTCAAAAACATAAGTGAGAGTAAAGAAGCGCAAAGGCTTTTGAACATCTACGATGCTATTTTTTCTGGCAAAAGAATAGCAAGAGATGTTCTCATAGAAAATTTTATAAAGGCAGTAGGTGTTGTTGTTTACGGGAAAGAAGGGTATAACCTTTCAAAGTTTATAGGAAACGACATTGCTTCAATGGTTATCAGAATGGTTTTTGTTATAAGATTTTTAGAAATTTTGGATTGTTTGGAGGTGGAAAGAGGGATGGATGTTGCGCAGCTGAACTTGTCAGAAGACCTCAAAAACTATATCCAACAAATGAATTATGATGAGCCAAAGACAGCTCTGTTTTTGCTTGGAGTTTTGATTGGCGAGATAGGAGCAAAACAATATCTTGCTACCAAAGATAGGCAAGACGACTCTGCTGGGCACAAACCAATTTTGAACAAGATAAATTACAATGGGATTGACAAACCAAAGCTTATAAGACTGTGCAATGATGTTCACAACAAGCTGAGGCAGGAAAAGATTTTGCCATACACCGAGATGATTTTTGCCGAGATGAAGAGGCTTTTGGACAAGCACATAGATTCATGGAAGCTTGACAAGTATGAAACTCTTTTTTACATCCTCTCAGGTTATGCATACAAAACTCAAAAGGTTATATTAAATGCTTCTTCAAACTTTCAGGATACATCTAATTAAAATAGGAGGGCTGATGTAAAGATGGAAAAGAAGATTATTGATAAGAACAGCGAGATTTTGTTTACCTATGATGCTAAGCTTTGCAATCCAAACGGTGACCCGGATGAGGAAAATCGACCAAGGATGGATTGGGAAAAAGAAATAAACCTTGTGTCAGATGTTCGTGTAAAAAGGTATATCCGTGATTATGCAGACGACCAGGGTATTCCAATTTATGTTCGAAAGATTGAAGGCAAGAGCGTAAAGCCAGAAGAAGTAATCAAAAGCGTAGGAGAAGACATCGACGAACTTGAGACCTTCATTGACATAAGGCTTTTTGGTGCAACAATACCTATTAAGAAAGAGACGAGAACTTACATCGGGCCTGTACAGTTCAACTGGGGATATTCACTTAACAAGGTTGAACTTTTAGAAGCATCTATCACAAGCCATTTTGCAAGCGATGAGAAAAAACAGCAGGGTGCTATAGGAAAAGACTACAGAGTGAAATACTCTTTCATAGCTTTTTCTGGAATAGTGAGCGCAAGAAGAGCAAAAGAGACTAGACTTACAGAAGATGACCTAAAGTTTTTGGATAGAGCAATGAAAGAAGCAATTCCACTTCAGGCAACCAGAAGCAAGATAGGTCAGTATCCGAGGCTTTACATGAGAGTAGAGTATTTAGATGATAAGACCTTGCTTGGAGACCTCAGAGATTATGTCAAGCTTATAGAAGTTGTCGAAAAACCGCGAAAAATTGAAGATGTTCAGCTTGACATCACAGATTTGGCTGAGTTTTTGCATAAGAACAAGAATGTAATTTCAAAGATTTACTATTTCAAACACCCAGAGCTTTGCCTTGTTTGCGGTGGCAATGTTGTGGACTTTAAAGATGCATTTGGTACTTTTGAGCTTGAAGAAGTTTAGAAAAACAAGGTGAGAAGAAAATGAAATTTTTAGTGTTTGACCTCAAAGGTAAGTTTGCCCACTTTAGAAAATTTTATACAAACTCATCATCGCTTTCGTATCTTGTGCCACCGAGGACTGTGATTGAAGGTATGGTTGCAGCTATCTTGGGTTTTGAGAGGGATAGTTATTATGGGGTGCTCTCAGCAGAAAACCTTTTAGTTGCAGTACAAAAGATAGAAAGGACATATAAGATTGTACAGACGGTGAACTATATAAAAGCAACAACTGTAAATGAACTAAAAAATCCAAATACCCACACACAGGTGCCGCTTGAGATCTTGGCTGGCTACAATGGATTTGTAGGTTTTAGAGTTTTTGTTATGCCAAAAGATGAGGAGATATATTCTCTCTTGAGGGCAAGGCTTGAAAGTGGCAAGTCAGAATTTCCGATATACTTTGGCAGTGCTCCGTTTGCTGCAAAAACTGAGTTTTTGGGTGAATTTGAAGCCTGCAGGTGGGAAGACAGCAGGGCAGGTATTTTAACTGTGCTTGATGCAGGCTTAATAAAATCTCTAAGCTTAGAGTTAGAGTCTACTTCTTCTCTTGCTCTTATGAAAGACAGGATGCCGTGCGATTTTGACAAAGATAGGTTTGCCACAAAGGTCAAGACGTATATTCACGACGAAAATCTCAATCCTATCTGGGTAGATTTGGATAGCAGTGCGCAGGACAAGGTGTATTATATAAAAGAATTTTCAGGTGACAGAAAAGAATGCATTTGTGTGATGTAAAAAATCTTTTGCCATTTGGGGGATAGCCCAGATGGCGTTTTTCTTGTTTTGTCAAAAAAGTTTTTATATATTGTCAAAAAGGTGGGATTTGTATGGAGTATTATTCTCACAAAAATCCTGATAAGCTTCTTTATGATCACCTTCTTGAAGTTTATCACTATGCTATGGAGGCAAATGTTGAGCTTAAGAACTGGGAAAAAGAAGCGCTGCAAATTATATGTCTTTGTCATGACTTTGGGAAATTTACAACATTTTTTCAAAGTCATCTTAGCGGTGTATCAAGCAAGCATTCACAGCATGGTTTTTTATCAGCCATCTTTGGAGTCTTTTGCTGGATGCAAAAGAAAGGACTGTGCTTACAACAGATGAACCCCCCAGCTTCTTTAGATGAAGTCATATCTCTTTTGATTTACGCTTGCATTCTTCACCATCACGGAGATGTCAAGGATATTAGCAAGAACCTGCCAGAAAAGTTTAAAGGAGATTTCAAGGCAGATATAAACCTTGTTCAGAAAATAGATGATGCCTATGTTCAGATTGAGGATTTGAGGTGCAACGCTGAAGATATAAAACCTTTGCTTGAAAAAATTGGACTTGGCAACGAATTTGAAAAGTTTTTGGCACAGCAAAGGGGTTTTATAGAGGATATCCTAAGATATCTTAAAAGAATTGAATATGGCATTCGCTTGATTGGTATGATACCGCAGGCTTTCAAAGATGGAACTGAGCTTTATTTTGCCCAGCAAAAGTTGTATTCTCTTCTCATATGGGCAGACAAGATGTCGGCTGCAAATTACAAGTTACTGTTTCCTTGCTATGCTTCGTCAGACAGACTTATTGTGGCAAGAGACAAAGTTATCAAACCAACTCAGGACAAAAATCTGCAGAGAATAAGGCAAAGTGTGTTTGAGGCTGTGCTTTCAAATATTGAAAAGAACAAAGAGAAAGATATATTTTCAATCACAACACCAACTGGTACAGGAAAGACTTTGGCAGGAGTTTTTGCAGCATTAAAACTGAAAGAGATTTTGAAAAAGTCTGGAAGGATAATATATGCTCTTCCGTTTACCTCTATAATAGACCAAAACTACCATGTTGTCGAAAATCTATTTGAGGCAATAGAAGATTTTGAAAAAAACAGAGACAGGTACTTGTTAAAACACCATCATTTAACTGATGTTGAGTTCAAGGGTAAAGAAGGAGCGCTAAAAGAAATTACAGATGAAATTACTGTATTTGAAAAAGTTGCTTCAGAGTGTTTTATAGAAAACTGGACATCTGGGTTTGTAGTGACAACATTTGTCCAGCTGCTTGAAACTTTAATTTCGAACAGAAACAGGATGCTCAAAAAATTTCATACTTTTTATGACTCAGTACTTCTCCTTGATGAGATTCAGGCAATTGATGTTGAGCTTTTGCCGCTTGTTGAAGAGGTCTTGAGAAAACTGACACAGCTTTTCAGGTGCAAGATTATTCTCATGACAGCCACAAAACCGCTTATATTCGAAGATGCTTGTGAGCTTGCAGGGTTTTGTGACTATTCAATTTTTAACAGAACAAAGCTTATGTATCACCACAGCGATTTAAAAGTAGCTGAATTTGTGGATTTCTTCTTACAAGAGGTATATGAAGACGAAAAATCGTTTTTGATTGTTGCCAACACCATAAATCAGTCGCATCAAATCTACAATGGCATAAAAAACAACCTCAAAAATAAAGAGGTTATTTACCTTTCAGCAAGCCTTGTACCAAAAGATAGAAAAGATATTATAAAGAAATTAGAAAAAATGTTAGAAAGCGGAGCAAAACCCATTGTTGTTTCAACTCAGGTGATTGAGGCAGGGGTAGACATTGACTTTGATTGTGTAGTAAGAGACATAGCTCCTATTGATTCAATAATCCAGTGTGCAGGAAGGTGCAACAGGCACAATGAAAAAAGCCAGGGTAGTGTGCTGGTTGTAAACATGAAAGATGAAAGTGGCATAACCTTTGCAAAAAGAGTTTATGGCAACACGGCAATTGAAATATCAAGAGGACTTCTTTTGAAGCATCTTGAGGTGGAAGAAAAAGACTATGGTATGCTGATTGATAATTATTTCAGGATGATAAAAGAAAATAAATCATTTAAAAAGTCTGAAGAGTTTTTGAAGGCAATAAGGCTTTTAAAGTTTGACAGTATTCTGGAAAAGGAAGAGCTCACAATCTCAAGGTTTAGTCTTATCCAGCAGCGGGGTGGGTATGTCAGCGTCATCATAAGAAGCAATGAAGAAATAGAAGATGCTTATCAAAGGTATATAGACTCTTTTTCCATTAAAGATTATTACGAAAGAAGAGAAATCTATCTTAAACTTAAAAATATCCTTTTTGAATACACAATTTCTGTACCAATAAAATACGCCCAGATTTTTGATGAAGAGAAAGGAATATTATCTTTGCCACCCACATCCTGCCAGCGATACTATAGCCCTAAGACAGGATTTGTGTATGACCCAAACGACCATATTATTTTTGCCTGAGTTTAAGAAACAGGATGGTGTTTTGAAAATGGATATTTACATGACAGGTGTTTACATCTGGTATTACAACATCTGCAAAAGACAGGTGTGGCTCATGGCACATAGCATCTTGCCAGATGAGAACGACGATAACATTGTGCTTGGCAGGTTTCTTCATGAGTATTATTACAGGAAAGATCAGAAGGAAATAAAATTCGGCAATGCAGTGTTTGACATTCTGTATCAGGACAAAGATGAGATAGTGATTGGTGAAACAAAGAAATCTTCAAGGTTCAAAGAAGCATCGAGGTATCAGCTTTTGTTTTATATAAAGCTTCTAAAAGAAGCAGGAATTTCAGCAAAAGGAGTGCTTTTTTATCCAGAGGAAAGAAAAAAGGAAGAGGTTGTTCTGACAGCTGAGGAAGAAGAAAAATTGGAAAAGATGATAGCTGACATTGAAACGATAATTGAAAAAGAAAGCCCGCCTCCTGCAGCCACATGCCGATATTGTCCAAAGTGTGCTTACAGGGAATATTGTTTTGCTTGAAAATAAAAGGTTTTGTCCGCAAAAAAAAAGATTTTCCGGGGTGATTTTAAGTGAAAAAAGACCTTTATGTTTTCAATTCAGGATTTTTAAGAAGGAAAGATAACACCATCATGTTTGAAACAGATGAGGGCAAAAAGTATTTTCCTGTTGAAGAGATAGAATCAGTTTTTATATTTGGAGAGGTTGACATAAACAAAAGATTTTTGGAGTTCATGACAGAAAAGAATATATGTGTACACTTTTTTAATAGGTATGAGTACTACGTTGGGACATACTACCCGCGAGAACATTACAACTCAGGCATTGTGATACTCAAGCAGGTAGAATTTTACAACGACTATAATAAAAGAATAACCATTGCAAGGTCAATTGTTGAAGGTGCTGTTTTGAACATGCTTGTGGTTCTGAGGTACTACAATTCCCGTGGAAATATGTTAAAAGATGAGATAGAAACTATCGAAAGAATGCGCCATAACATAAGCGCCTGCAGTGATGTAAATACGCTTATGGCTTTGGAGGGGAATATAAGAGAAATCTACTATAAGTGTTTTAACAAGATACTGGATGATGAAAATTTTACATTTGTCCGCAGGAGCAAAAATCCACCTCTTGACAGGATAAATGCTCTGATTAGCTTTGGAAATTCTCTTTTGTATGCTACAACTCTTGGAGAGATTTACCAGACACAGCTTGACCCACGCATTGGGTATCTACATTCTACAAACCAGCGTAAGTTTTCTTTGAATTTGGATATTTCTGAAATCTTCAAGCCCATAATTGTTGACAGAGTAATTTTTTCTCTTGTTAACAAGAAAGTGCTGAGCGAAAAACATTTTGAAAAGGAACTAAATGGAATTATTCTAAATGACCAGGGCAAAAAATTGTTTATCTCTGAGTACAACCAAAAGCTTTACTCAACCATTATGCATCCAAAATTGAACACTCAGGTGAGCTACAAAAGGCTTATTCGGATGGAAGCATATAAGCTTCAGAAGTTGTTTTTAGAAAATATAGAATACAAACCTTTTGTTGCAAGGTGGTAGGAGCTATGTTTGTGATTCTTGTTTATGATGTCAATGAAAAGAGGGTTGCAAAAGCTCTCAAGAAATGTCGAAAATACCTTACATGGGTTCAAAACTCTGTTTTCGAAGGCAACATATCAGAAGCAACCTTAAGAAGGCTTATTCTTGAACTTGAAAAAGTTCTTGACCTTTCAGAAGATTCGGTTATTATCTATAAATTTCAAAATACATGGTATTCAGAAAGGCAAATTATTGGCATTGAGAAAAATCCGGTTGATTTTATAACATGAAAAATTTAAGTATATGTTTGAAATTACAATCTTCTCAATCTCCAAAAAACATGTTAAAGCACCCAGCATCTGCACTGAGGTGCTTTTTTTATTGTTTCAGCCACAAAGTGAAGCTTCCCCATCTTCTTAAAATTTTTTGCCATTATTAGCACCTACCCTTGTGACTTGATGTTATGCTCCTTCGAGTGCATTATCTTCTACTTTTTTTATTTTTAAATCTTTGCTTTATAGCACTTTTTATTATGTTTTCAACTTTTTTGTCTTCTTTTTCAATCAGAGCTCTGTCTTTTTCATTTAACATTTTTTTAGCTTTTAATTGTAGCTCTTTAATTTCTCCTTCGTATTCTTCTTTAAGGTTGTATTTCTTAAGCTTTTCTATTATTTTATTAGTCCATTCAATGAATTCTTTATATTCTTCTAAACTCCATTTTTTATTTCGTTCTTCAATTATTGTAGGTATACAGCTTTTGTTTGGATTTGGTTCGCTACTAAATAGTAGCTGGCCGTCTCTGTTAAATACTTCTATTTTATCACATAGTTTTTCTTTCTCTATAATTTCTATTGTTTTTAGCATTCCAGAGGATGCTTCATCGTGAGCTCTTTTTTCAGAAAATCTTGCTATTTTTCCAGCTGTAGATTCAAATTGTTCCATATATCTTGAGTAGATTGCAGCTCTGCTTTTAAGTTCATTTACTGCAACAACTCTCAGAATTATTTCATAACCTAATTGTTTTAGCTTCTTCATTGTTTCACAGATTTGAGGTGTTCTCAAAGTTCCTTCAAAGATGATGTTAAATTTCTTGTTCATGGCTTCTTCAAAGATTTTTCGTGTCCATTCTCTTACATCTGGGTCTGTTAATTTAGCGAATAGCTTGTCATGATTTTTAAATATTTCTTCAGCTTTTGGGTGGTATCTTCTAATATCGTCACCGTTTATTTCCACAACGTTGCCGTCTTTGAAAAGTTCATTTTCTGATAATGTTATTATTTTGCTTTTTCCAGCACCGGGTTGTCCGCCAAGAATGACTATTTTAGGGTAATCAACTGGACTTTTGTTTTCAAAAGTGTTTTTCCTAATTTCACACAAGATTTCATCATGAACTTCTCTATTTAGTTTATAAAGATTTTCATTAATCATTTGTGTTTTCCCCTTCTTGATTTGAAAGACTTCAGCATTTATATAACTTCTTCTTTGTCAATTAACCTATAAAGGAGAGCATAAGTAGTTAGTGCCCTTTCAATCGCATCCTTATCACCACGATAGACGTAATCTCTTTCTTTACACAGTGTTTTTCTGATTTCTTCTATTTTTTGAAGCTTTTGTTCTTTTATTTCTTTATCAAGATCTGAATGTACAGTTTTTAATTTTATATTGGTTAGACTGCCAAGAAGTCCCGCAATTATGTCAATGGCAACTTCGTGTTTGATATCCTCTTGAATAGTTTTTATATCGCTCATCTTCATCATCCTCCTTCAATTAAATAATAGTAGCCTTTTGCAGAAACGCTCAAAATGAGCGTTATCAAGCTTTTTAAAATCTCTAAAAAAGTCTTCCTTCCTCCTCATAGATAGTGTAAAATTTATCTATATAAAACATACTTTCTATGAGGAGGAAGTTAAAATGTTTAAACACCATCATAAACAACTTTCTTTCTTAGAACTCTATGAGCACGTTAAAAACGTTGCTCTCAACAAACCTCATTCGCTCCTTGGCTTCTTCAATAACTTCATCGACCTCTCTCAATTCATCCCTCAATCCTTCTACAAAGCTTACTACCACTACTTCGGTAAACATAGAGAAATCTCATTAGAGTCTATCCTATGCGCTTTCTTCGTCCAAAAAATACTTAAACTATCTACTCTCTCTCAGCTCCGTGCTGTTCTCCTTAACTCCTTTGAACTTAGAAACTTCTGTAACCTCATTAAAGTCCCTTCTATCTCTACCTTCTCAAGATTCAGAAAATTCTTTTGCTCTGAAATAGAAACTCTATTCTACAATATCGCAAAATACGCTCAAAATCTATCTTCCCAACTAAATCCTGAACTCGCTTCTACCATTATCTTCGATACTACTGCACTTAAACCTATCCTCAAAGAAAATAACCCTAAATTTATCCAGTCTCAACTTAAAAAACTAAATCTCAAAACCCTGACCTCGAAACATCTGTCATCTATTCACTTACATATTCTAACCTCCCCAAGTTCGCTTCTGCTTCTCCTGTTTTCTCACTTATGTTCGCCAATGGTCACTTCTGCTATGGCTTTAAATTTGCCATCCTCACAAATGGCTTCGGTATACCTCTTGTAATCTCCCCTGCTACCGCTCATTCTTTCAATAATTCTCTCGACCCTGCTTTGTCTAAAACTATCTCCGACTCAAAAGCTCTTGTCCCTGCTTTAATATCATTAAAAAATAACTTCACAAATGACTCTTTCTCTACCATCAATCGCTGACAGTGCACTCGACTCATATTCCATCTATTCCACTTTATTCAAAGACTTCAATTTCTCAAAAGCTATTATCCCTCTAAATCCCAGAAACTCTAAATCTACTTCTAATACCCCTACCTCTGACCCCAATATCTCTATCTCACCAGATGGTACTCCAATTTGTAATAAATTCAATCTACCTTTCAAATGTGAAGGTATGTGCAGGGGTAAAAATCGCTCGCCAAGAATTAAGTGGCGCTGCCCTCTCTCCTCTTTCCAAAGATAATAAACGCACCTGCTCTTGCCCTGAGCCCTGTACTTCTTCTAAATCGGGCAGAATGTTCTACACCTACCCAGATGCCAACTTGCGCTTTTGCCCCGGTATCAACAGAAACTCTATCCAGTTCGAAAAACTCTACTATTCAAGAGTTACTATAGAGCAAACTATCTTCCAGCTTAAATCTTCACTCGGTCATGATACATTGTTCTCCCGCGACCATATCTCTCTTTTTTCTGACTTCTTGCTCTCTGCAATTTGTATGCTCCTTATTTTTATTCTCTCTTTTGCTATCCTAAAGTCTCAAAAATCTATTACCTATAAAAAACTTCAAAAACTTAAAAAACTCATAGCTTGAACTTGATTTCAACTTTTGAAAATTTGCATTTTTTATTCAATATAAATTGCCTCTTCTAAAAGCCCTTTTAAAGTTACTTTCTAAAAGGGTTTGAGATAG
>NZ_APGP01000121.1:12500-19554 GCF_000404025.1 Caldicellulosiruptor sp. F32 | reverse complement strand
CACCATCACATGCTTGACACCCTGCACTCTTTTGAAAACATATAAAACAAGTCCTCTCCATCCGAGGAGTAGCAGAAACTGGATAAAAAATGCAATTATAAATATACTTCTTGGGAATGCAAAGTGCCTGTAAAAGAAGGTAGAAACAACTGTTAAAAATTGTAAGAGCATAAGGGCTAAAACCATCGAAAATGCTATCTCGCTTATCGTTTTCATTGTGATTGTGTAAAGACCATAAATGTTCAATAGTACAAGAGCAAATAGAGTTATTTGCGGAATCAATGTATAGTATGGCATAAAGTTTCGCTTTGGGAATGTAAAATTGAACTTTATAATATATGCCAAGATATACCCTGCATGAATTAGCAGAAGGTCCATAACCACGACAAAAAACTTACTGAGTTTATGATAGCTTTTTATATACGACCTCATCGATTACCATCTCCATTTATAATTTGTTCTAATCTATCTGCAAGTTTTCTGATGTCGTGATATTTTTCAACATACTCTCTTCCCTTTTGCCCAATCCTCTTTCTCTCATCTTCATCCATCTCGTAAAGTTTTATAATCTTCTGAGCAAATGCCTTTGAATCATAGGCATCACAAGAAAACCCCGCACCTGAGTCTTTGACAATGTCATTTGCAACATTACCTGCAAACACTATTGGCTTTGCAGCACACAAATAATCAAAAAGTTTATTAAGAGATATCCCAAACCTGTAAACTTTTAGATTGTGCATAGAAACAAGCGTTATATCAACGCGTTCAAGTAAGCTTGGTACAGAAAGTTTTGATATTGGATCATAAAAAAATACATTTGAAAGTTTAAATTTTTTGACCATCTTCTGAAGTTTTTCTTTCTCAGGACCATCTCCTATTATCAGAAAATGGATCTTGTCACCTACTTCGTCTTGCACGTACTTTGCAGCCTCAATTATTGTTTCCATTGCATTAGCTTGACCAAGCGCACCTAAATAGCAAGCTTTAAAATACCCCTCATGTTCACCTAAAATCTTCTTTACCTCATCGGGCATTGTATTTTTCAGAAGGTCAAACCTCTCAATATCACAACCATTTGGAATATGTACAATTTTTTCTTTATTTATTCCGAGGCTCTGAATGTATTCATCTGCTTTTGGCAAAACTGTTATTACATACTTTGCTTTTGTGTATATGAACTTCTCAAGCCTTCGCAAAAGTCTAACTATCAGGCTTCCTTCCTTGAAAGCACCAAGGTCAATTCCACTTTGTGGCCAAAGGTCACGCACTTCTGCTACAAATTCAGCCTTTTTCCCCTTTGCTAACCTATATCCCACAACCCATGTAAGTGGATGAAAAGAGGATGCTATAATTGTATCTGGTTTTTCAAATTTTCTTGCTATAAAATAGAGGTTTTTAGCAAACGAAAATATGTTTACAACCCTTTTGAAATCGTTTTTCTTGTATGGGGTTGTCTTTATCCAAACGAACTTTACACCACTGTAGTCTTCTATTTTAAATTTTTCTCCTTTCCCAAGCAGCTCAACTCTTTGCTTATGGTCAAAACTGGAGGCAAAAATACTTACATCATATCCTCTTTTTACAAGCTCCTTTGCATAGTCAAAATGTCTTGTAATTCCGCCCATTGTAGGTGGAATTGCGTAGTGGTTTAAAATCCATATTTTCTTTTTCAAAGTTGTTCTCCCTTTCTACCTACTGCATAAATTTTTGATTAGGTATTCATAATTGAGTATATCATAATTCTTCCTGATAATTAATATCTACATTCTATATACCTTCGAAAAATTCTTAGAGCAAAATAGTACAAAATTAAGGCAAAATAATTAAAAGATTGATTATGGTCAAAAGGTATAATTAAGATGATAGGCAAAAGTGAAAATCATAATTTGCAAAAGAAGGGAGACTGATAACTTTGAAATTTGGTTATTTTGATGACAATAAAAGAGAGTATGTCATAACAACTCCACTTACTCCTTTTCCGTGGATCAACTATCTCGGCATGAAAGACTTTCTTTCTTTAATCTCAAACCATGCAGGTGGTTATTGTTTTTACAAAGATGCAAGACTCAGAAGAATAACAAGGTTCCGTTATAACAATGTTCCACTTGATATGGGCGGAAGATATTTCTATATAAAAGACAATGAGGATTTCTGGTCACCCTCATGGATGCCAACAAGAAAAGTTCTTGAGTTTTATGAATGTCGCCATGGTCTTGGATATACAATCATAACAGGAAGAAGAAATGGCGTTGAGGTGGAGCAAACATTTTTTGTGCCAGTTGATGAAAACTGTGAGATACACTATCTTAAGATAACAAACAAATCTACCCAGCCAAAGGATTTGACACTCTTTTCATTGATTGAGTTTTGTCTTTGGAACGCGCTTGACGATATGACAAACTTCCAAAGAAATTTAAGTACAGGTGAGGTTGAAATAGAAGGTTCTGTGATTTACCATAAAACAGAGTACAGAGAGCGTAGAAATCATTATTCTTTTTATTCTGTAAACGTTCCAATCGATGGATTTGACACTGACAGGGACACATTTCTTGGTCTTTACAGAGGGTTTGATGCACCTTTAGCAGTTGAAAATGGAAAGAGTTTTAATTCAGAAGCTCACGGCTGGGCACCTATTGCATCGCATATGATAAAAATCTCTTTGCAGCCAGGGGAGGCAAAAGAGCTTGTATTTGTGCTGGGTTATGTAGAAAATGATGAAGACAAAAAATGGCTTAAAAAAGGTGTTATAAACAAAGAAAAGGCTTACAAAATGATAGAAAAATTCAAAAACCCAGAAGACGTCCAAAGATCATTCGAAAATTTGAGGCTATTTTGGAGCAATCTACTGAACAAGTTTAACGTTCTGACTGGCATAGACAAGGTAGATAGAATGGTAAACATCTGGAACCAGTATCAGTGTATGGTAACATTTAACCTGTCAAGAAGTGCTTCATACTTTGAGTCTGGAATAGGAAGAGGAATGGGGTTCAGAGATTCTAACCAAGATATTCTTGGTTTTGTTCACCAGATACCAGAACGGGCAAGAGAAAGAATATTGGATTTAGCCGCAACCCAGCTTGAAGATGGCGGTGCTTACCATCAATATCAGCCTCTTACAAAAAGAGGCAACAATGAAATAGGTAGCAATTTCAACGACGACCCGTTGTGGCTCATACTCTCAACTGCACATTACATCAAGGAAACAGGAGACTGGTCCATTCTTGATGAAATTGTTCCTTTTGAAAATGACCCGCAAAAGGCTGCTTCAATGTTCGAACACCTGAGAAGGGCATTTTACCATGTTGTTAACAACTTAGGACCGCATGGACTTCCACTCATAGGCAGGGCTGACTGGAATGATTGCTTGAACTTAAACGCATTTTCAACAAACCCTGATGAGTCGTTCCAGACATGTGATAACAAAGACGGCAAAACTGCAGAATCTGTTATGATAGCAGGGATGTTTGTCTATGTTGGAAAGGAATTTGTAAAGATTTGTGAAAGGTTGGGTAAAGAAGATATTGCAAAAGATGCACAATACCACATTGAAAAGATGAAAGAGGCAATTTTAAATTATGGTTACGATGGCGAGTGGTTTTTAAGAGCATATGACTACTTTGGAAACAAAGTTGGAAGCAAAGAAAATGACGAAGGTAAGATATTTATTGAAACACAAGGTTTTTGTGTAATGGCAGGAATAGGACTTGATGATGGAAAAGCTATTTCTGCGCTCGATTCTGTTAAAAAGTATCTTGATACAGAACATGGAATAGTTCTTGTTCAGCCAGCTTTTACAGAGTACAAAATTCATCTTGGTGAGATTACAAGCTATCCGCCGGGCTACAAAGAAAATGCAGCGGTGTTTTGTCACAATAACCCATGGATTATGATTGCAGAGTGTATTGTTGGAAGAGGAGATAGAGCATTTGAGTACTGGTCAAAGATTGCTCCATCATATAGAGAAGAGATAAGCGATGTGCACAAGCTTGAACCATATGTATACTGCCAGATGATTGCTGGAAAAGATGCGTACAAGCCAGGTGAGGCTAAGAATTCATGGCTCACAGGCTCTGCTGCATGGAACTTTGTTGCAATGACACAGTGGATTTTGGGAATAAGACCTGATTATGACGGTCTTTTAATAGACCCTTGCGTACCAAGAGAGTGGAAAGGATTTACTGTAAAAAGAGTGTTCAGAAATGCAATTTACAATATACAAGTAAAGAACCCTGATGGCGTTTCAAAAGGTGTTAAAAAAGTTGTTGTTGATGGCAAAGAAATGTCTTCCAATTTAATACCAGCTTTCTCAGATGGCAAAGAACATTTTGTTGAAGTGATAATGGGATAGAAAAATTTTAAGGAGGGTATTTTTTATGAACTATGGGTACTTTGATTCTCAAAGTAGAGAGTATGTTATAACAAATCCCAAAACACCAACTTCATGGGTAAATTATTTGGGGACAAGTGACTATTGTCTTATAATCTCAAACAATGCGTCAGGTTATTCTTTTTACAAATCCCCTAAGCTTGGAAGGGTCACTCGTTTCAGGTTCAATAGCATCCCAATGGACAGACCTGGAAGATATGTATATATCAAAGACGAAGAAACAAAAGACTTCTGGTCAATAAGCTGGCAACCTGTTGGAAAGCCTCTTGAAAGTTTTAACAGCATCTGTCGACACGGTCTTGGATATTCAATATTTGAAAGTAAATATAGCAACATAACCTCATCTTTAAAAATCTTTGTGCCAGTAGACAAGCCAATTGAAATCTGGGAAGTTAAAATCAAGAATGAGTCAGGTAAGAAAAAGGAACTATCGGTATTTACTTATACAGAGTTCTGTCTTTGGAATTCCATGCTTGACATGATGGATTTTCAGTATATTCTTTACACCTGCAGAATGGGTTACAACAAAGAAGATGAAATTGTAGATTATTCTATCAAGCTCTGGAGTCCTTATGAACCAAAAGCTTTTTTCACATGCACAAATAAAAAGATTGAAAGTTTTGATACAGACAGAGATGTGTTTATTGGTCCATATAACAGTGAAGCTAATCCAGAAGCTATTCAAAATGGCAGGTGTTTTGGGTCAATTGCAATAGGTGGAAACCCATGCGCTGCAACACAGGTAAAAATTGAACTTCAGCCCGGTCAGGAAGAATATTTAGTGTTTGTACTGGGAATAGGAGATGCATATAAGGAAGGAAAAGAATATAAAAAACTATTTGCATCAAAAGAAAATATCCAAAGAGAATTTGAAAAGGTGCAAAAGTACTGGGATGACCGGCTTAGCAAGTTCAAATGCTCAACACCAAGCGAGAAGATGAATTTGATGTTGAACATATGGAATCAGTATCAGTGCCATACAACATTTAACTGGTCAAGGTCTGCATCATTTATAGAGGCTGGAGGAAGAGACGGACTTGGCTTTAGAGATTCTTCACAGGACATTCTGGGCGTTGCACATTCAATCCCTCAAGAGGTAAGAAAAAGACTTATTGAACTTTTGAAGGCTCAGCTTTCTGAAGGATATGCGATGCATCATTTCCAGCCTCTTACATGGGCTCAAGGAGAACATAATATACCTCCACGAGATAGAATTTATTCAGATGACCATTTATGGCTTTTGATTGCTGTGCCACACTATATAAAAGAAACAGGTGATTTTTCTATCTTAGATGAAGTTGTTGAGTATGCGGACAAGTCAAGTGCTTCTGTTTATGAGCATTTAAAACAAGCTTTGGAGTTTTCATGGAATCACAGAGGAAAACATGGACTTTTGCTTGGTCTTGCTGCTGACTGGAATGACTGTATCAACCTCAAAGACGGTGGCGAGAGTACATGGTCAACCCAGCTTTATTACAAAGCTTTATCTGAGTTTATAGAACTTGCTGAGTATATTGGAAAGACTGATGATGCTGAAAAGTACAAAGCTTATAGAGATGAAATCAAAAAGGCAATGGATGAGTATACATGGGATGGCGAGTGGTTTGTAAGAGGGTATTTGGCAAGCGGTAAAAAACTTGGATCAAAAGAAAGTGATCAGAGCAAGATTTTCCTAAATTCTCAGTCATGGTCAGTATTCTCTGGCGCTTTTGTTGATGAAAAAGGCAAAATGGCAATGGACAGTGTCAAAAAGTATCTCGCAACAGAACATGGATGTGTCAAAAACTGGCCAGCTTATGTTGATTATATTATAGAGGTTGGGGCTGTAACCTCTTTCCCGCCGGGATTAAAAGAAAATGCTGCTATTTTCTGTCATGCTAATACATGGGTAATTATTGCAGAGGCTGTACTTGGAAGAGGCGATTATGCTTTTGAATACTATATGTCGTTCCTTCCTGCAAACAAAAATGATATTGCTGAAATCTATACCACAGAACCTTATGTTTATTCCCAGTTTATCACCGGAAAAGAACATCCATATTATTTTGGTCGTGCGCGAAATCCATGGTTGACAGGTACTGCAACATGGGCATTTGTTGCAGCAACACAGTATATCCTAGGGGTTCGCCCACACTACAAAGGTCTTATTATTGACCCATGTATACCATCATGTTGGGACGGTTTTGAAGTTGAGAGAGTTTTCAGAGGAAGAAAACTTTCCATTAAGGTTTCAAATCCAGACCATATTTCAAAAGGTGTTAAAAAGATATTAGTAAATGGAAAAGAGATTGTGGGTAATTTGATTCCAGTAGAATTGCTTGACAATGAGAATGTAATTGAAGTTGTAATGGGAAAATAATATTTAAGACAGGAAAATAAAACTACAAAAAAGAGGAGGCACACCATTGCATATTTAAAGTGGTGTGTCTCTTTTTTTGTTTCTTTTCTAAAACATCTACTGGTGAAAAACATCTAAAAATTTTGCTATATTCACTTAAAATTTTTATTTGCAAACTCAAATTTTATATGGCAATATATTTTGATATGAGTGTAATTGATTTCAAAAGAAACAAAAGCTTTAAGTCAAGGAGGTCACAACATGAGTTTTCCAAAAGGATTTCTGTGGGGTGCTGCAACTGCATCATATCAGATTGAAGGTGCATGGAA
>NZ_APGP01000121.1:0-7500 GCF_000404025.1 Caldicellulosiruptor sp. F32 | reverse complement strand
GTTGACACCTTCTTCTTCCTCTTCATTATTTTCTTTTACGTTGGCCTTAGATGTATTCTCCTCAAAAATGACCTTTACATCTGGCTCTATTTTCTTTACTATGCCTTCAATCTTCTCATTTAACTCAGAGCGGTTGACTTTCGGACTTATTTCCAGTGTTAGTTTCTTCGAAACAAAATCTACTGCAGCAAATTCAACTCCTTCTAGACCGCTTATTTCTTTTTCTATTTTAGCTGCACAATTCGCGCAGCCAAGTCCTTCAAGTATTACTATGCTTTTGTTCACCTTTTTATTGCTCTTGTTAACGGATTTTTCTTTCACTACCACATCCGGTTCGTGCTTGTGCACTATGGTTTTAACTTGCTGTAATATATTCTTATACTCTTGCTCTGATTCAATTTCTAAAGTCAATGTCTTGTTCATGAAGTTCATATAGGCTTTGACTCCATTTAATTTATTAACCTCTTCTTCAATTTTAGCTGCACAATTTGCGCAATCTAAACCTTCTAAAATTACTTCCTTCTTTAACATTACTGACCCTCCTTTACTTACTTTCTTCTGAAATATGAATTAATCCCTGGTCAAATATTTGCTTTACATGTTCATCTTCAAGAGAGTAGAATACAATCTTTCCTTCTCTTCTGCTCTTTACTAGTCCAGCCTGCTTTAAGACTCTTAGCTGATGTGAAATTGCTGATTGGGTCATATTTAATAAGAATGCAATATCGCAAACGCACATCTCTGATTCACCTAATGCCCAGAGTATCTTAATTCTTGTTGAATCTCCAAAAACTTTAAATAGTTCTGCTAGATCATATAGAGTTTCTTCTTGAGGCATTTTTTCTCGCACTTTATTTACAATTTCCTCATGTATTACATCACAGTCGCATCTTTCAATTGGTTGAATTTTTTTTGCCATATTTATATCACCTCCTTATCATTCAATTGAACACTTGAATAAGTTTTCATATATATTATAAACCTCAATTCTCCGTTTGTCAATAAAAACATATGAGTAATTGTTCAAGTGTGTTTATCTTTTAGCTTTACGGTCAAGACCGCCACCTCTAAGCGCAGCGTAGGTGGGTTTTAATCAGGTGGAGTAGACTCTCCATCTGATTCCCCGATGTTTCAGCTTGCTGAAACGAGTTCACGTCTGTCATTTCAGCTATTCGCTGCTTCTTCCTTCACGCTCTGCATTTTTAACCAGCGCATTTTGCTTCTGCTCCCGCAATCGGTAATCCAATTATGTCTCCTGTAGTTATTTATAATAGTATAAGTACTCTTCCCCTACTGGCGGCTATCTTAATACGAGCTTATAGGTTTACTTCTATTTCTAACCCTGACTTAAACTCTACCACTAGCCTGTCATCATATACAATTGCTTTTTCAACAAGTTTTCTAACCAGTTTATCATCAAACTCCGTTATATCACCGGTTTGCGTGTTAAGAAAGTCAGTCATTTCAGCTATCCGATCCCGCTTATCTTGACGGAGAGCGTTTCTTGAAAGGGTTTCTTGCCTTAAGTCCCGTAAGCGGTAAATCTCATTGACAATATTATCATATGCTTCCTTTGAATTTGCCAATTGGATCAACTCGGCTTGAAGCTCTTCCAGCCTTTTATCAATATCTGCCGTACTCTCGTCCAAATCCTCGTTTAATACGGTTTCAATATTCTTTTTCAGTATGGCCAGGAAAGAGTTTTTCCCGCTGACGGCTATATTGATAGCTTCTACAATCTTCTCTTTGAGAGTATCTTCAAGTATAGTGGAAGCGGTACAAAACAAACCGGTGTTTTCCAATCTGCTGACGCATCTCCATACGATTGATTTCTTTCCTCGGTTATTCCAATGAACCCTTCGAAATATTTCATGACAATTGCCGCAGAAAACTATCTGTGATAAAGGATGATTATTGCTGTAGTTTCTCTTCTTTCCGTTCTTACTTATATGCACACATCTTCTGACAAGCTGTTCCTGAACCTGCATATAAATTTCACGCGGGATTATGGGTTCATGGCTGTTTTCTACATAGTATTGTGGAACTATACCGTTATTGGGTACCCTTTTCTTCGATAAAAAATCTACAGTATAGGTTTTCTGCAGCAGCGCATCACCGATATATTTTTCATTCCTCAAAATCTTATTGATGGTGCTGGTATGCCATCTGTGATTACCTGCACCTGTCAGAATTCCGTCAGCCTCCAAACCTCTTGCTATCTGTAGCATACTGGAACCTTCAAGGTATTCTCTGTAAATGCGTTTAACGATCTCTGCTTCTTCAGGTACGATAACTAAATTGCCATCCTTATCCTTTGTATAGCCAAGAAACCGGTTGTGATTAATATGGATTTTTCCTTGCTGATATCGGTACTGAATACCCAGTTTTACATTCTGGCTTAACGATTGGCTTTCTTGCTGTGCCAAAGATGCCATAATTGTCAGCAGGATTTCCCCTTTGGAATCCAATGTGTTTATATTTTCCTTTTCAAAGTAAACCGGAATATTTTTTTCTTTAAGCTGCCTTATGTACTTTAGGCAGTCCAGCGTATTTCTTGCAAACCGGCTGATAGATTTCGTAATTATCATATCGATTTTGCCCTGCATGCATTCTTCTATCATCCGGTTAAATTCTTCACGCTTTTTCGTGTGTTATTGTCAATACCTTTTCCCCACTTTTGATAATATTTTTTCCCCACCTGTTTTCAAAAAAATTTAATTATCATTATCTAACTGATTTGACTCATTCTTGGAATCATCTGTTAAAGCTTTTATAGCCCCTTCCCGTTGTTTCATCCTATAACTTTCACCCTTGATAACTACAAAATGACAGTGATGTACAAATCTATCTAAAATTGCCGTTGCTAAGACTGGGTCATAAAATATCCTCGGCCACTCTTCAAATACCTTGTTTGTAGTTATTATTATTGATCCTCTCTCGTACCTCTTCGATATTATCTCATAAAAATCATCTACACTGCTTTGGTTAAATTTCCTTAAGCTTAGCTTATCTATTATCAACAGGTCCACATTAACATAGTTTTTTAACTTTTGTTGATACGAATTATCAGCTCTTGAAATATACAGCTCTTCTAACATCTCGTTTGCTGTGGTAAACAAAACTCTATATCCAAGTGTTAATGATAAAATAAAAATGTACTGAAAGTGGAATATAAGGATGTACAAAATTGTACATTGATATGATATCCTTTCTCATAGTGAGGAGGGATATCAAATGCAGAACTTAACAGCACATTTAAACATGATAAGGGCGATGAAAATGAAACCTAACTTTTCAGAACTTGCAAGAATATATGGGATAGACAGAAGAACAGTAAAAAAGTATTATGAGGGTTATGAAGGAAAACCTAAGAGCAGAAATAAACCAAGTAAATTGGACAAATACTATGATGAGATAAAATCGAAGCTTGGTATCAAAGGAGTTACAGTCAAGGGTGTTTATGAGTATTTTAAATCAAAAGATGAGACAATAGGAACATACTCAAACTTCAATAAGTATGTTAAGAAAAAAGGATTAAAACGTGAGAAGAAAATGAAGGGTCATCCAAGGTTTGAGACAGATCCAGGTAAACAGGCGCAAGTTGATTGGAAAGAGAATATAAAGCTTGTTTCAAGAAATGGAGAGGAATTTATTATTAACGTTCTTGATTTTAAATTAGGTTATTCAAGATACTGCTGCTTTGAGTTAAGCAAGACAAAAACTCAAGAAGAGTTAATAGAAAGCCTAATAAGAATATTCAAAGATATAGGTGGAGTACCGAAAGAGATTTTGTTTGACAATACACCAGCAGTTGTTGATATAACAGGTGGGAAAATTAAAGTAAATTCAAGGTTTAGAAATTTTGCAAAAGACTTTGGATTTGAAGTGAGGCTTTGTAAACCAAGACATTCATACACAAAAGGAAAAGTTGAAGCAGCAAATAAGTTTATAGATTGGATACTGCCATATCAGGGTGAATTTGAAACAGAAGAGGACTACAGAAGAGGATAGTAAAAGAGATAAACGCAAAAGTAAATACCCAGCCAAATCAAACAACTCAAGTTCCACCTGGTCTTCTGTTTCAGAAAGAAAAAGAGTATTTACAACCCTTACCAGACAAAAGGCTAATAGACAGTTACCTAAATTCCTACAAGTCAGTTAAAGTCCAAAAGGACTCTCTGATCTACTATAAGGGAAGTAAATACTCTGTTCCACCTGAATACATAGGAAAGACAGTCCAGATAAAGGAGGTGGAAAACAAGATTTATATTTATTATAACACAAACCTGTTAAGGATACATGTTATTGATGAAAAAAAGTATCAATTATCACGATGAAGATTACAAACAGCTAATGCAAATGAGAGTTGGGCAAAAAGAAGGGCTTAACAAGATATGTGAGGAAAATTTAAAAAAATTTGATAATCTGTTGAAAAGCTGAGGAAAGAAGAAAAACTAAAATGAGCAACTATGTGAAACTGCTTAATAACTTAGAAGAGTTAGGACTTCACAACATAAAGAATAATTTTGACAAATATTTAGATTTAGTGGCGAGCGGAGAAAAGAGTATGACAGATGCATTGTATGAACTCAGTAATTTAGAGATAAAAGCCAAAGAAGAAAGGGCTATATTAGGATGTGTGAGGGTAGCAAATTTCCCATTTATAAAAGGCATAGAAGATTTTGATTTTTCATTTCAGCCAAGTATAAACAAGCAACAGATAATGGACTTAATGAGTTTAAGATTTTTAGAGGGTAATGAAAATATACTATTTGTCGGAACACCAGGAGTAGGGAAAACGCATCTAGCCACAGCAATAGGTATAGAGTGTGCAAAACGAAGGTATTCAACATATTTTATACATTTTCAAGAGTTAATAGCCCAGCTAAAGAAAGCATTATTGGAGAACAGATTAGAGTACAGACTTAAGCATTTTTCGAAATACAAAGTTTTAATAATAGATGAGATAGGTTATTTGCCTATAGACAATGATGGAGCAAATTTATTTTTCCAGCTGATATCGAGCAGATATGAGAAGAGCAGTACAATAATAACAACTGATGTTGTATTTTCAGAGTGGGGAGAGATATTTGGTGGAGCGACGATAGCAAATGCAATTTTGGATAGGCTACTCCATCATTCTTACGTGATTTTCATAAAAGGTCCTTCATACAGATTGCAGTCAAAAACAGCATATTTTAGCAACACAAACCAGCAAAAATAAGTTTATTTTTTGTACATTTTTATTTTCGATTTTTTGTTCATTTTGATATTGACATTTACACTGGTTTTTTTCACCTCCCAAAAGCCCATAGAATCTTTAGTAACCAGAGCAAGCACTATCTCATGCTTTTTCGAACTGGTTTTTATAACTTTAAACTCCTTCATGACACTGTCATAGCTGTGCTCAATATCCTCAACATCACCCATATTCAAACCAGCTCTGACAAGTGCTAGTGAAAAGCTACAGGACTGAAGAACAAAAAAACCGATTACTGCAAAAATTAGAATCAATAATAATATAATGTGTGATTTTTTCATAATAAATACCCTCCTCTACTCACAGTGTAGTGGAAATTGCGGATAGCATGGATATATAGTCTGGACTTTCTTGCTTTCCGGCCCTGAAATTGTGATTTCGCTTATTGCATCGTGATATGTGCCACTAACATTATTGTATGCCCAAAGAGCCCTCGATGTGCTATTATAATATGTGGGAGTATGGTATAAATATCTTGTATCGGCCTCCAAATCCGGATAAACAACCCATGAGCCTGTTCCATTTTGTCTCCAGCTGTCTACATCAACAATATATGCAACTTCCGTAACACATTTTGTTGATATGTGTGACAGCCACTGATAGTCATCACTCTGACTTTCCAGTCTTACATATGTAAAAACAGCCGTTGTTTGTGTTTCCCATCTATAGGTTACATCAGATGGGTCAATATCTGAAACCGTTTTTAGCCCATCCCAGACAGATGATAATGCATCATAAACAGTAATAGGGGTAGATGCTATTGAACCTGCTGCAGACAATGCAATGGATTCAATTAAATTGGTTATGCCCGCTTTCCAGTTTAAGCTAAAATTCACTGTCCTCTGTCCTTCTTCCCATAAGCCTGAGTCTTCCGAGATAGGCTGGGCAATTAGTTTCTGAACATTGTAGTATTTACCGTTGTAATACTGATTAGAATAGCGAAAGGATGCCCATGTATTAACGTTTGAACTTGGCGTAACTACATTTGCAATAACATCTGTTCCTGCAGATGCCTTGTTTGCGGTTTCTCCTTTTAATGCCTTATCCTTTATCGCTTTTGCTTCTGGAAATTGTCTTTCAACTTCTTCAAGTGTCAGAAAATCAACTCCTAGAGAATTGAGTTTAATATCTATTTCATTAAGCTTTGAAATGTCAACCGGTTTATTAAAGAACAGTTTTTGTCGCTCATCAAACAGCTTCATTATGCTCGCCTCTTTCAAGGCATCTTTGTCCTTGATATCCGCATTACTGTTTGCCGCAAAGCACGGAACTACTGAAAATGAAGCTATAATTGCAATCGCTAGCACTATACAAATTATTTTTCTCATGGTAGAAACCTCCTTTTTGTTTTTTAACACTGTTTGGCAAAGAACAATTCAACTAATGAACGTATATCGCCTTAAATAGCTCAACGGAATCATCCCCCTAGTTTTTTGTTCTCACTAATAAAACAAATCACAAGAGGTTTTTGTGACAGGAAATATAAATTTTTTTAGAAAAATTTTCTTTTGTTCTGAAAACTCATCTCCCGCCGGCGGCTTCAACGCTTTCCGCGATTCTGAATACGGTATCCCTGTCCATCGTTGACGACACCATGTACATATACTCATCATCGTACCAGACCAGGTTTTGAACGCCCTGATTGGAATAATACTTGGCCGGTAAACCTTTGAACTCAAGTTCTTCCAGTTTTACACCTTCTGTATTTATGTTGATTGAAACGTTTTCAAGGCACTGTTGGCTGTAGGATATAAAATCATTTTCCTTTTCATATTCCAGCAGAACAAGGCCGTCGGTGTTTTTATTGACCAGTTTAAAGCCTTCCGGTATATAGGCTGGTTCATATATGGCAAATCCATCGGCCGCATCCTGAGATGACCGGCTTTCATTAAAGAATATATGAGTGAATTTTTCGTACACCTCGGTTATGAATTCAAATACCGCGGCACGCACAGCCGATACGCTCATTGCGGACGCAAACAGGATAATGATTGCAGCAACAAAAGCGACCGCACGCCTACGCAAAAAAGCCATTGCTCCAACCGGGCTTTTTGTTTTGCTTTGGCGTATAAGCTTTTTCATCTTTCGTTTAAACTCATTTGAGAACTCATACTCTATTTCATCGTCTGTAGACAGGGTTTCTATCTCATATATGTCCGCTTTAATGACGGCTTTCTTCAGCATGTCGTCTGTAAAATTAATTGTCATCGGCACTCTCCTCCCTTTCCAGAATCTCCTCG
>NZ_APGP01000120.1:0-99220 GCF_000404025.1 Caldicellulosiruptor sp. F32 | reverse complement strand
GATTGAATTACTGAAAGAAAAGGAACTCTATATTGAATGTTTACAAAATGAACCTCTTTTGGATGAACCTGATGATGTCAAAATGGACGAACATGGCTTCAGGTTAAGCAATTTTTTAACTAAATAATCAGAGGGATAATAATGAAGAATAAACTAATAGTAAGCTTAATTGTATTAGTATGTTTTTTTATGACAAACATCAACATTCATGTTGATTGCACGAACAGAAATAATAATATAATTCTTTCTTCCACATGGTTAAAATCTTCTTTTGGAGTAAACCAAAATGCAATATTTGATTGGGATATACAAGAACTATTACAAGGTAGAAGACCTACTTTGTATCTTGTTTGGAAAGGTGGAAGAGGACCCAATCCTGAAGCAGCTATTTCACCCGATGGTAAATATATAGCAATTTCAACGTGGAACAGAGAAAGAGATTCACAGAATATTTTAATTGTTGATCTCAAAACAAAAAAAAGAATATTGGCTCACAAAAGATTTTAGTGAGCAATTTTTTATACATTGGCTGAATAATGAACTTTTATTAACTTTATAATGTTCCCCATAAACCTAACGGTAAGCTTAGTATCCAAAAATGGAATATCAAAACTAAAAAAATAACAAAAGAAATTGACACTAAAAGTCTTATTGTTGTTCCTAAGAATTCACAAATTAACACGATTCAATTTGTACCATCTGAAATTAATAATTGACTTATTTTTATCACCTGGATTCAAGAGAGTAAATTCAAAGAATATAATAAAAACAATGAAAAAGTCCTTTATTTCCCTATCTCTCCATACAATATTGTATGGTTTGATAAAAATAATTTAAAAGTAGTAGATACAACTTCTTATCCTACTATCAATAATTTATTATATCCGCCAAGATAACATTTTGATATAGCACCAAAAATGGAATATCTGCATTTATAACGGATATACAATCCATAAAAGAAGCATCATATCCTGAAAAAAATTTAATAAGAGTTATGAAATTAAATAGAAATAAAAGTTCATTTGAAACATTATTTAAGTTACATTCTACAAATAGTGTGGTACAATACGATTCAGTTAAATTTTTTGGCAATAACTATCTTATTTTCAGCGAAAAAGAAGTTAAAAATAATAAAGTAAAGTATAACGTTGTGGTATACAGTATTAAAGACAAAAAAATGTATAAATTTGAGCCTACATGGAATGATAAAAATATAGCACTTGTTAGTCACAAAGTGGTACCAGAAGAAATTTCATTAAGTTTGCTCATCAAGTAATAAGTTACAGGGGGTGTCTAAAAAGTTACATAGACACCCCCCTTATACAATTTTGATTAGTTTTATATATTACAATCGTAAAAACCAACTTGAAAAGAGGTTTTTGAAAAGTTTTTTAAAACTTTTGACGCAGAGTCATAAGAGAAATATGATTCATATTTGACAATCTATAACGATGCAGAAATCAGAATTAACACATAAAGAAGCTCCCTTTTCTTGGCATTTGTTTTTTATAATTTGTAAGCTATATAGCCAAGACAAGGGAGCTTCTTCTTGACTATGTCAGACTGAGGCATTTTAAGATAAAACAATTTTTTCGAACCTATCAAGTGCCTCATATAAAATATCTTCATTAATTTCGTAACCTAAAACATAATCACATACATCTTTTAATAAAACCATTCTTATAGAAGCATTTATATTCTTCTTGTCATATTTCATAATTGAGATAATTTGGCTCTTCTCAAATCTTTGAGGAAGTTTTATACTATTCTTCTCAAAAATTCTTATTAAAAGATCTACGTTTGACAAATCAAAATTAAATATCATATTCGAAAGTATCATCTCAGCAATCATTCCCAAAATAACAAATATCCCATGAGAAAAATAGTAATTGTAATACGTCTCTAATGCATGGCCTACAGTATGGCCAAAATTCAGAACTTCTCTCAAAAGTGATTCCTTTTCATCCTTTTCAACAACTTTAACTTTACAGTTAATAGATTTCTTTATCAACTGCATAGCAAGTATTTTATCTTGAAAAATCTCAAAAACATCTTTTTCAAATCTACCTTTCATATCCAAAATACTTTTATCTAAGGTAAAACCATATTTCATTATTTCACCAATTCCAGATAAAACTTCGCTTTTTGGAAGTGTTCCTAAAAACTGAGGGCAAATTATTATCATCTCAGGTTGATAAAATGTTCCAATCTGGTTCTTATAGGATTTATAATTAATTCCAGTTTTACCACCAATACTACTATCAACCATTGAAAGAAGAGTTGTTGGAACGTGAATGAGCCTCACACCACGTTTATATGTAGATGCTACAAACCCTACTACATCACCAACAACCCCTCCACCAATTGCAACAAACAATGCTCTTCTGTCTACATTGCTATCCAAAAGATAATCAATGGCTTTCAGGTAAGACTCTATTGACTTTGACTCCTCACCTTCATCAAAAAGGTAAAGGTAAGTAGGTTTAAGGCTATCAATAAAACCTTTGTAGAGTCTGTAGACCATCTTGTCAGTAAATATTACAAGATTTGAGTAGTTAAAATATGCAATATGTTCTCCAATTTTTTCAACTTCCTCAACAAAAACAATAGGAATGTTCTTTTCTTCCCTTTTCAAATTTAAGTAAATCCTATCTTCCATCCTACCCATCCTTTTTGTAAATTTTATAAAATAAAAGACAAGCCGGCACTTCTTATAATACCGGCTTTATCTTTTTTATGTTATTTAACTTTTACAACCTCATAGCATCTCGGACATACATTTAAATTTTCTTCGTTCTTTCCAACCATTGTATCGAATTTCCAACATCGTTCACACTTTAAGCCATCAGCCTTGTAAACTTCTACTTTAATCTGGTCGCTATCGCCTTCTTCAACCTCAAGCTGAGAAACAATCAGCACTTCCTGGATAATGTCTTTGTTTTCTTCTATGAATCTTTTTACATCACCTTTTGCAAAAATCTTTACTTTGCTGTCTAAAGAACTTCCAATAAGCTTTTCATTTCTTGCAATCTCAAGCTGTTTTGCAACAATGTCCTTTATTTCAATTATTTTGTTCCACTTTTCTTTCAAGGTTTCATCTTTTAATATGCTTTCGTCGACCTTTGGCCAGCTTGTCAAAAATACTGATTCAGCGTCTTCTTCTTTAAAAATAATATTTTGCCAAATCTCCTCTGCTGTGAAAGACAAAATTGGTGCAATAAGTTTTGTGAGGGCAACCAGTATTTCGTACATGACTGTCTGTGCAGATCTTCTGTCAAGGCTTTCACTTTTTGATGCATAAAGTCTATCTTTGTTTATGTCAAGATACAAATTACTCATGTCAATTACACAGAAGTTATGAACAAGATGATATACCTGATTATAATCATATTCTTCGTAAGCTTTTGTCACCTTTTCAATCAACTTATATAGCCTTTGTAATGCCCACTTGTCAATTTCTTTCAGGTTTTCACATCCTACCTTATCTGTCTTTGGATTAAAGTCATAAAGATTGCCAAGCAAGAATCTTGCTGTGTTTCTTATCTTTCTATAAATTTCTGTTAGCTGTTTTATAATATCCTTTGAAATTCTCATATCTGTTGTGTAGTCAGCCGACACGCACCAAAGCCTTAAGATATCTGCACCAAACTCATTGATAATATCAAACGGCGATATTACATTACCTTCTGACTTTGACATTTTCTTCCCTTCGCCGTCAACAACAAACCCATGTGTCAGAACAATTCTATATGGTGCTCTTCCCTTTGTTGCCACAGCTGTCAAAAGCGATGATTGGAACCATCCTCTGTACTGGTCGTTTCCTTCCAAATACATATCACATGGCCACTCTAAATCTTCTCTGCTCTCTAAGACATAAGCATGAGAAGATCCTGAGTCAAACCACACATCCATAATGTCAGTCTCTTTTTCAAACTCCATGCATCCACAAACAGGGCACTTTGTACCTTCTGGCAAAAGCTCTTTTACATCCTTAGAAAACCATGCATCAGAGCCTTCTTTCTCAAATATCTTTGCTATATAGTCAATTGTCTCATCAGTTATTAACTCTTTCCTGCAATTTTTGCAATAGAAGATTGGAATTGGCACACCCCAGATTCTCTGTCTTGAGATACACCAGTCTTGCCTGTCTGCAATCATATTGTAAATTCTATCTCTTCCCCACTCTGGCACCCATTTGACATCATCAACCGCCTTCAGTGCCTCTTCTCTAAACCCTTTAACAGATGCAAACCACTGCTCGGTTGCTCTGAATATAACAGGATTTTTACATCTCCAGCAGTGAGGATACTGGTGAGTTATCTTTTCAACACCTAAAAGATGACCTGAAGCTTCTAACTCCTTTGCAATTTCTTTGTTTGAGTCTTCATAAAAAAGCCCTGCAAACTTGCCAGCTTCTTTTGTCAAATATCCTTTATTGTCAACCGGAACAATTACAGGAATATTATATCTTTGACAGACCTCAAAGTCCTCTTCACCATGACCAGGTGCTGTGTGAACACAGCCAGTTCCTGCTTCCAAAGTAACATGCTCACCTAAAATTACTAAAGAGGTTCTATCCAAAAAAGGATGTTTGCATTTTACGTATTCTAAATCCTTGCCTTTAAACCTTGCAATCTCATGATATTGGTCAATTTTATTTGTCTTCATTACTCTTTCTACAAGCTCAGATGCCACAATTAAGATTTCATTCCCAACGTCAACCAAGCTGTAATCAAAATCGGCGTTTAGTGCAATTGCTAAATTGCCTGGAAGGGTCCACGTTGTGGTTGTCCAAATTACAATGTAAACCTTTTTGCCAGATAAATTCAAGTTAGCAAACAATCCCTTATCATCTATTACCTCAAATTTTACATAGATTGAATATGTCTTGTCTTCTTGATACTCTATCTCTGCCTCGGCCAAAGCAGTCTCACATGACGGACACCAATAGACAGGTTTTAGTCCTTTATAGATATACCCTTTTTTAGCCATCTCGCCAAAAACACGAATCTGCCTTGCCTCAAACTTGGGGTCTAATGTCATGTAAGGATTTTCCCACTCGCCAAACACACCTAAGCGTTTGAACTGATTTCTTTGAATGTCAATGTAACTTAATGCAAATTCCTTACACTTCTTCCTAAATTCAACAACATCGACTTCGTGTCTATTAACCCCAAGCTTTTTTATAACCTGCTGCTCAATTGGAAGCCCGTGAGTATCCCAACCGGGTATATAAGGTGTATAGTATCCTTGTAGTGCTTTGTACTTGTTCACAATGTCTTTTAACACCTTGTTGAGAGCATGTCCCAAATGAATATCCCCGTTTGCATAAGGTGGTCCGTCATGAAGTATGAATTTCTTTACACCTTTATTTTTCTTTAGTATTTTTTTGAATATCTCTTTTTCTTCCCAAAATTTCAAAAACTCAGGTTCACGTTGTGCAAGATTTGCCCTCATCGGAAACTCGGTCTTTGGTAAGTTCAATGTTTGACTCCAATCCATTTTATGTTTCATCCCCCTGCAAAATTTAATTAGTCATTTTGTAGTTCTTTGTCTACCATTTCAAGTGCACTGAGCTCTGTTTGAAGTAAATTCCTAAACTTATTCAAAAAAAGCTGATATCTTTTTTTAAGTTCGCCATATTCATATGTGATTTGCAAAACCTTGCTGTTTGCCTCTTCAATAATCTTCGATGCTTTCATTTCAGCTTCTTTTATTATGCTTTCTGCCTTCTGATAGGCAACTTTCTTTATCTCCTCTGCAGTTGACTGGGCAACAATTAAGGTATTTTGCAAAGTTTCTTCGATTGTCTTGTAGTTTTGGATATTTTCGTTCAGTAGCGCAATCTTGTCTTTCAGCTCAAGATTTTCTTTGTACAGAGCTTCATAATCTTTTAATACCTGTTCTAAAAATTCTTCCACCTCTTCAACACTATAACCACCTATATACACCCTTTTAAAGGTCTTAGATTCAATGTCTTGAGGAGTTAACATAAAAGTTTTACCTCCACAATGCAGAATTATGAAAACCTCAAAAGCTCAATACTAATTCTTCCCTTTTTGGTGGTTGTCAATACCTTCTCTACTTTTAATCTGCCATGATGCCTGACAGAAATCAAATCGCCTTCTTTGACCTCATACGAAGGCTTATCAATATACACCCAGTTCACAGCAACTTTAAACTGCCTCACAAGATCACTTGCATCTTCCCTTGAAATCCCAAAACCGTGGCTTACAATGGCATCTACTCTCATGGAAGGGACACTGCATACAATTCTTTTGCCACTATTTTGTATAAATTGTGAGATATCTATATCATCTTTGTTGACAACCTCTGTTTTTATTCTATCTCTTCCTATTCTGTCTATATGTGTTGTTATAAAAAGGCTCACTTCTTCTTTTACAAATACTAAAGCTTTATTTTCTTTTACCAATATGTCTCCAATCTTGTCACGCTTGAGTCCTTGACCTATAAACGTTCCCAAAATCTGTCTGTGAGAAAGTATTGTATCTGATTTAATCAAGATTATATCAATTGGAAAATGAGAAAAGTCCGTCTCTTCTAACCTACTGTCAAAAGAAAGTGCTAACACTTTTCTTTCACTATCTTCGTATCCTCCCCATATTTGATAAAAAAGATACGGATTTTCACCTTTTAAAATTATATCAATAGCATACTTTTGTGCATATGGAGATAGAAAATCCGAATATTCAATACCACCGTAACTTCTTTCTATCAAATTTTTGACTTTTAAGATTTCATATTTGTTTTCCTCAGGAATGTAATACATTCTCCTTTTGTCGCTCCACTTCAAGAAGTTAAATTCTAAATCAATATTGCATAAAATAACCACAAAAGTCTTCTTACAATCTCCAATAAAATAATTGCAATCAAGGGCGAAAAGTCAATAAACCCTATTCTGATGTACTTTTGAGATATTGATCTTATGGGGTCAAGTATAGGATTTACAATCATGCCAAGTACTCTTCTGTATTTGTTGTATGGGTCAACGATAACCCACGACAAAAGTGCATCTACAACAATACAAAACTCCACAAAAGCAATTGCCTTGTCAGCAAGTCCAAATATAAATCTTATCATCTACATCCTCCAAGCCATCAGGTAATATATTCCTATTTTAGCCAAGCAAATACTCCTTTTGTTCTAAACTCCTCTTTTAATTGCTCGTCTACCTCTAAATCAATGCTTCTTGGAACAACAACAAATATCTTTTTGCTGACCTTGTGAATCTTTGCGTCAAGAACATAAACAGCCCCGCTTACAAAGTCTATTATTCTTTGTATATGGTCCTCTGCAACCTGCTCCAAATTGAATACCACTATCTTGTTCTCTCTCAGCGCATCACATACCTTTACAACCTCATCAAAAAGCTTAAGATTATAAACTGTAACTTCTGTCTGATTTGCTTTTCCTATTGTTACAACCTTCGGTGTTTCATGCTTTGGCTTTACGTTTTCTTCTTTTGCTTTTGTACTCTCTTGTGGCTTGTCCTCCTCTTCAATCTCAATACCAATTAGATTTAAAAACTTTCTCTGAAGATTATCAAACATAACCAAAACCTCCTTAAGTTTTTGGTCTTTCACCAAATAGTTTTGTTCCTATTCTAACCAAAGTGGCACCTTCTTCAATTGCCACTTCAAAGTCATTGCTCATGCCCATTGACAACACTTCAATTTTAACATTATTATAATTTAATTTTTTATAATTTTCAAAGATTTCTTTCATCTTTCTAAAATACTGTCTCAACTTTTTCTCATCGTCTTCAATTGGAGGAATTGTCATAAAACCTTTTAAATTAACATGCTTGCATTCGCAAATATTCTCAATTAACTCCTCAACATTATCTGGTAAAACTCCACCTTTTGATTCCTCACCACCCACATTTACCTCTATCAAAACATCTATTTTCTTAGCTGCTTTTGAACATCTCTTTTCTAACTCCTGAATCTGTTCTACTTTTTCTATAGAATGAATTAATAAGACTTTATCATAAATATACTTAATCTTGTTTGTCTGAAGTCTTCCAATAAAATGCCATTCCAATTGAGGAAGTTCATTGTACTTTGGCAAAAATTCCTGAACACGATTTTCACCAAAAATCTTTATGCCTAACTCGTTTGCAAGTCTAATAGTATTAATATCAACACCTTTTGTTGCACCAAGTAGTTTTACTTCACTTGATTTTCTTCCACTTCGCAAACAAGCCTTTTCAATCCTTTCTTGAATCTCTTCAATGTTTTTCTTTAATTTTTCAGCGTCTATCATGAGTTCTCACCCATTTTCATTTAAATCTAATCTTCCCAAAATAACCACCTGCACCAAATTTTATGCTATAATGTCCTTTAATGTAACGCTTTAACTTTTCAAAAATACTATCACCAACAAAATATTTTAGCTTTTCATAGCTTTGATCATCATATAAAGCCTTTACAAAGTTTACTTCTGTTTTGAATACCTCAATTATCTTCTTCCTTGTTTTATCTCCAAATCCCTCAACCAATTCGAACGGAAATGTATAAAAGTACGGTGGTTTTTGGCTATCCATTTCACTTTTTTTGAGCATGGAAATTCTGTCTTCAACACCTAATACTATATTATCTTTCCCACAAAATGGACAGGTAGGCTGATTTTCTTTTATGTTGAATGAAAAATTGCAGTTTTTACAATATGATTTGTGGTATTTACCAAGTCGCGGATTTATACCATAGTTTGCAACAACCCTGTTTTCTTTTAAACTCTTTAGCAACCCTTCTGCAGAAAAATTTGGAATTTCAATTTCATTAAACTCTCTTGCTATGTTCTTTAAAGAGTGTGCATCAGAGTTTGACAAAAGAGTTCTACTTTGTGTATCAAAAAGGTCTTTTACCAGGTATGAATCAGCCGAAAGTCCAAGCTCAATTGTATGAATTTCAAGTATTCTGAATACCTCTTCAATTGCAAAGGCTGCTGAATAAAAACCTTTATAAGGTGTAAATGCATGTGCTGGCACAACAAAAAGTTCAAAATCCTTTGCAATCTTTTCAAAATCTTCAATATTTCCTTTGAAAACAGGACAGCTAAACTTAAGCTGATTAAAATACCTTTTACTTTGTTTTTTGAAATTGATTAGCTTATCAATACTTTCAAAAAAAATGAGGCAATGAAAATCATTTGAGTTATATCTCAGTTCAATCTCTGCAGCAGGAATAATCAAAATATTCTCATAGTACAAATTATTATCTTTGAGGAGTATTCTTCCACAATCTATTAGACTTTGTACTTCAGAAATTACATCATCACACAACAAATCAACAATTCCAATTACGTCTAACCCCTTTTCCTCTCTTGACACCTTTAAAATATTTTCAATTGTGAGCTCCTTTGAAGATGGTATTTTTATGTATCTTCCATTTGAAAAACCAATATGCACGTGAAGGTCAGCATATACTCTCATCCTTTATACCCTTGCTCCTCTAAATACATCTTTGCAAGAAGAAGACCTATTATTGTCTTTGCATCTTTAACTTCACCATTTTTAACCATCAAAATAGCTTCATCTAAGCTAACTTTAAAAACCTCAACAAACTCATCAGAGTCTGTGTGCGAACTGCCTTGAGAGAGTCCTCTTGCCAAGTACACATGTATAACCTCATTTGAAAATCCAGGAGTTGTATAGATTTCTGTGAGTTTTATAAACTCTTGTGCTCTGAGGCCTGTCTCTTCCTCAAGCTCTCTTTTTGCACATTCAAGCGGGTCTTCATTTTTGTCAAGCTTTCCGGCAGGAAGTTCTATAATAACCTTTTCAATTGGTTTTCTGAACTGTTTGATTAGCACAACATTATTTTCCTGGTCTACTGGTACAATAACTGCTGCACCTGAATGTAAGACAATTGCCCTCTGAGAAGTTTTCCCATCCGGAAGCAAAACCTTGTCTACCTTTAAGCTAATGAATGACCCATCATAGATGAGTTTAGATTCTATTGTCTTTTCGTAAAGGTCCATTTTCTACTTCATCTCCTTTGTAATTTTCTCAAGATATATTCTGCGGTGGCAAAAAGCTGTAGAAAATACTCCTTATCCTCTTCAAAACCTCTTCCCATTGTTTTTAGCAAAGGTTTGTATTTTACAATTATATTATCGTCAATCTCATCAATATGTATTAAGTTATGTTTTGCTCTGTAATTGTTCAAAACCCTAAAAACCCTGGTAAAGAAGAGCTTGTCTTCAAATTCGAAAATAGGAATCTCTACAGAGGAATTTACATAACTTAGTATTGTAAGTGAATGATGGCTTATGAATTTATGTCTTTCTCTATTCTCACTTTTAGAAACTCTTACAGGAAAAACAACTTTTCCACCAAACCTTGATATATCCTCAATCACATTTACAGCCTTGTAAGCACTGAACCCAAATTTTGTCCCTGTACCTACAATCCCAGGAAGTGGTGATATAATCGCAACTTGGGTATCTAAACTTTGGGAAAATATAAGGGAATTTATCTCATTTATACACTCAAAATCTCCATTGAACGCCTCTTGACATGTTATTATATAATCAACAAAGTGGTTTTCTTTTAGGAATCTCAAATTATTAGAAAGCTTCGCATTTAGCATTCCCCAGTCATTTATTATCGCTGTAATTTTCATATTTCTGTAAAACTCTTTAAGATAAAGACAAATTGGTAAAAGCATACTGTGAAGCTCACATACTACAATAATTAAATCATCAAAACTTGGTACTCTATTGAAAAGTTCGGGATTTTTTTCTTCTTCCGTCAGTACTGAAAACTGCAATGGCGTGTACCGAAGTTTCATAATGTGCCCTTTTGAAAGATTACAAAATGAATCAGTAGGCAAGATATAATCATACCCGCCAGTTCCAAGTTTTAACTTTCTTGCTGTGATGTTTACTAAAACCTCTTGCCCTATAACAACTTTTTTATTTATATCCAAGAAATTTATTGCAAGAAAGACATCTTTGTCTTCATATTCAACCTCAACCACCTGGTAACCATTTGCAAGCTCACATTCTCTTTTCACAATCCCTTTTTTTATTTCAAACACCTTTTTCGTCTTCCCCTTTTTGTAGAAATCATCTCATCTCTTTAATCATACTTCTTGCAATCTCATCACACATGTTATTTAGTGTATCTGTGCTGTGACCTTTTACTTTTTCGAACTTTACATTGTGTACTTTAAGAAACTCAAGCAGCTCTTGCCACAAATCAATGTTTTTTACCTCTTCCTTTTCGGAGGTTTTCCAATTGTTCTTCTGCCATTTTCCTATCCAGTTTTGATTGATAGCATTTACAATATATGCAGAGTCAGTATAAACTGTCACTTTGCAAGGCTCTTTGAGAGCCTTCAATCCTTCAATTATGGCTTTTAGCTCCATCCTGTTGTTGGTAGTGTTTTCTTCAAAACCTTTTAATACCTTTTTAATACCTTTGTAAATTAGTATAGCACACCATCCACCAGGTCCGGGATTTTTGCTGCATGCTCCGTCTGTGTATATTACAACTTCTTTCATCTCTTTTCTCACACCTATAAAATACTTTTAGACCTCTCATAAGCTTTAATGATACCATCAATAATGGCACCCTTTAATGCTTTTCTTTCAAATTCAATAAGCCCTTCAATAGTAGTACCACCTGGAGATGTAACCATATCCTTTATTTGGTGAGTAGTTAACATATTATTTTTCATGTTAACTATTGTACCATAAAAAAGTTTTAAAACAAGGTCATAGCTTTCTTGTTTAGAAAACCCGAGTTTTACTGTTGCGTCTATATAGCTTTCAACAAAGTGTGCGACAAATGCAGGACCACTTCCAAAGAGTGCTGTGATAGCATCCATAAATTTTTCATCAACAACTATCACTGCTCCCATACTCTTAAAAAGCTCTGTAACTTTATCTTTTTCCTCCTGCAAAACACTTTCTGAAAAGCAAACTCCCAAAATGCCCTCTTCAACATTTATATTTATATTTGGCATAACTCTGACAATCTTCTTATTACCAACTACATCTTTTATTTTCTCAATTGAAATTCCTGCTGCAATGGATACAATAATCTTATCCCCTACCACATCTTTTATTTTTCTTAAGACATTGAATATGTCTTTTGGCTTTACTGCAATTATTATTATATCACAGTTTAAAACAACTTCATTTTCACTCATCAGTTTCGTTGCACCATAGAGCTCACTAAACTTGTCTGCCTTTGTCTCATCAACATCATAGCAGAACAACTGATGTTTTTGTGTTTTGGTTATTGAATATGCAATTGAGTTTGCCATATTGCCACAGCCGATAATTCCTATCTTCAATTTACCTCACCTCGTAATAAGTTGCTTGAGATTTGAAAATTTAAGCACTCTGAAAATAAAAAGAAAGATTGTGTAAGCTGCTATACAGCCAATTACCAACACACTTCCTTGCACAATGTTAGAACTTTCGGTAAGTATCCTAATTATTAAACTGCCTGTAATAACCATTATAGCACTTGAAATTACAATGTAAAGCAATTTGTTCACACTAAAAGCATCTATGTTTTGGTTTTTCAGCTCTAAAAAATTCACTAAGAAGATTACTGTATAGCACATTAGATTAGCTAAGATACAGCCTACAATGTTTAAGTTGTATATTACAATAAAGACAAACATACACGCAATTTTTATCACAATAGCAATTAATATACTTTTGACCGGCACTAAAAACCTACCTAAACCCTGAAGAACAGAAGTTGAAAATTGAACCAGTGATATTACTAATGTAAGCAAAGACGAAAACCTCAATACCTTGCCGCCTGTTGGACTATTAAAAAATACAAGATTAATGATAGTATCTGGAAAAAAGAAAAAGGCTGCAATACAAGGTATATTTATTAAAAGTACATATTCCAAACCTTGAGCTATAAGCTTTCTTTTTTCGGACAAGGTTTTGGCTGATGACATATATGAAATAATACTAATTGCCATTGAAATACTAAATGTAAGTGGAACATGAATTAATGTCATTGCCTTTCCTGAGAAAATACCAAAAAGCTCAGATGTAAATCTATTTGGATAATGTCTCATGTTCATAAAATAGGGAAAAAAGAGTGAATCAGTTATTGAAATAGCAGACATCAAAAATGAAGAAAGAGAAAAATAAAACGTAAGGATAATAATCCTTCTTGCTATTGGTAGACTTTCTCTAAAAAGTGGTTGTAAATTTTTATTAAGATGTATCTGCTGCTTTTTAAAAGCTGCATAAAGAAAAGCTAATGAAACCAAAGCTCCTAAGCTTGCACCCAAAAGTGCGCCTGCAACCGAAAGTGAAACGCCTCTTGCAAGTAAAATAATACACAGCACAAGACCAAAACCAACACGGCCTATTGATTCTAATATCTGGGATATTGAAGTTATATACATCTTTTTTATTCCATTAAAATACCCTCGGTAAGCCGACTGCACAGAAACAACAAAAAGCGCAGGTGCTAAAGCTAAATATGGAAAGAGCACATCAGAGGGCCATTTAAAAATTGCTATTATTCTCTTTGCAGCAATTACATACAAAAGAGAGAATAAGAACGAAAAGATTGTAATTGTAACCAGACTCATATAAAATACAACGCTAACAGACTCATAATCTTTTTCGGGATTGTAGGTTGAAATAAGCTTTGCAACTGCTAACGAAAAACCTGTCATGCTAAATGTCAAGATAGTAGTATAAATGGGATAAGGTAGTTGATACAACCCTATCCCATAGTCCCCAACTATATTTATAAGCGGTACCTTCAAAAAAATCCCTACAAACTTTGCAAAAATTGAACCTATTGATAGCACAAGGGCGGAATATATTAATCCTTTTTTCATGAGTTTTTTAAAAAATTTTTAGTCTTATTAATAAGTGTATGTATAAACTTCTTTTTTAAAAACTTCTTTTACTTTGCCTTGGAGGATTTTTTGAGCTTTAATCTCAATTTATCGCTTATCAATGCAATAAATTCAGCATTTGTGGGTTTTCCCCTTTCTTGGGATGTTGAGTATCCAAAGTACTTGTAAAGAGCATCTACTTTGCCTCTTGTTGATGAAATTTCAATGGCATGTCGAATAGCTCTTTCAACTCTTGTTGGAGTTGTATTGTACTTTTCGGCAATCAAAGGATATAATGCCTTTGTAATACCGTTTATCAAATCAGCATCTAATGTTGCCTCAATTATGGCATCTCTTAAAAACTGGTAACCTCTTACATGCGCAGGAATACCAAGCTCTTTTAAAATCTCTGATACTTCACTCTCTAAGTCAACCTGGTTTATACTATTCTTTGTTGATGACTGATTGATCATTCCTTCTGGTAACTCTTTTTTAACGGGAAGGTTAAAAACAAGCTGCCTGACTCTTTCTATCATGACATTCAAGTCAAAAGGCTTTACAAAATAGTACAGAGCACCCATGTTAACAGCCTTTTGAGAAATGTTCTCTTGTCCAACTGCAGAGATTACAATTATGTTTGGTTTGGTTTTCATGGTAGATAAATTCTCAATCACGCCTATTCCATCTAAATAGGGCATTATAATGTCAAGCATTAAAAGATCAGGTTTTAGCTCCTCTACAACTTTTAATGTTTCAACTCCATCATAAGAGTTTCCCACAACCATAAAATCTGGCTGTGAATTGAAAACTTCAGTAAGAAGCATATTGAATTGTCTGTTGTCATCAGCAATGACAACTCTCAGTTTTTCCATATATCTCCCTCATTTTATTGTGTTATATACATAAAAATTCAACAATTGATGGAAACATCCTTTTAGCAATAACCGACAAATTTATCTTATTCTATTTGTCATATTTATCATATTTTCAATAAAAACAGCATAACCTTTATCTGGTTCTTTCATAAACACATGTGTAACAGCCCCTACCAGCTTGTTATCTTGGATAATTGGAGAACCGCTCATACCCTGAACAATTCCACCTGTAATCTTCATGAGTCTTTTGTCAGTAACTTTAACTACCATGGCTTTTGTCGAATTTCTGTAAAGTGGCAAAATTTTCTCTATTTTTACCTTGAACTTTTGTATACTATTTGAAACATCTGTTATAATATACCCATCACCAACATGAACATCTTGCGCTCTTGCAACCTCATAGTTAACCCCATATCTTAAAAAATCTTTATCTATTAATTTTCCATATACCCCAAACTGACTGTTAATCAGAATATTTCCAACAACTGCATTTTCATCAATATTTCCTATGACTTCACCAATTTCCTGGTATTCATTCTTTTTTATGTCGATTACCTCTGCTTTATAAACTTGACCTTCTTTCAAATCAAGTAGTATGTTTGTGTCGATGTCTGAAATTCCATGTCCAAGCGCACCAAACGTACCTCTTTTCTTGTCCACAAATGTAAGTGTTCCTATACCGCTTGTGCCGTCTCTAACCCAAAGGCCTATTTTATAGACTCCCTCGCTGCTGAGTATAGGTCTGATTTTAACCTCTTTATAGTACTCACCTCTTTTAACTAAAAGTGTTACTGTTTTTCCCTGTGATGAATTTATTATTTTGAACAGCTGGTCACAATCTATTAGTTTTTGGCCATTTGCACTTATTATCTGGTCGCCAATCTGAACTCCTGCTTCCCTTGCTGGAATTTTGGGCTTTGAATTTTCTGAATATACATAAGAATATCCTATCACTAAAATTCCATTTGTCATTAGCTTAATACCAACAAATTTCCCCATTACAATCAAATCTTTTTGTTCAATTATGGATATCTTTAGCACTTTTAAAGGAATAGCACCTATTCTCAGCTCACAGATAAGAGAGTTTGATTTGTTATTGAGGTAAAAGGTGCTTGTTTTAAATAGCAAATTGTTCTTGATTGTTTTTAAAACATTATTATTCACCGAACTTACATCTACAAAGACAGGAGTTTTTATAGATACACATTTATCTGACTTGTAACATGTTAGATAATCGGGGGTAATATTTAAGTATATAAAAAATAAAGTGGTTGCAATTAGATAAAAAAGAAAAATTGAAAATACTACTTTTTTCAATTTGTAACACCGTCTATAATCAAAATTCTATTAAAATATCCTCCCCACTCTTTTTCGAATATATTCTGAATAATTCTTTTTTAGACAAACTGAGCTTTTAATTGTTTTGCATGAAGAATTGAACTGTCAGTAATGTCCTCCCCCGAAAACATACGCGCAATCTCTTTCAGTGACTCATTTTCTTCTAACCTTTTTACACTCGAAACTGTTGACTGGTTTTTAATCTCTTTGTATACATAAAAATGAGTGTCAGCAGCAGCGGCAACCTGAGGCAAATGAGTAATACAAATGACTTGATGCTTTTTAGAAAGGTCTTTTAAAAGCCTTGCAAGCTTGCTTGCTGCAATGCCGCTTAGGCCACTGTCTATCTCATCAAATATTATAAGCAAAACATCATCCTTTTCAGCCATAATGGATTTGACGGCAAGCATTATTCTGGAAAGCTCACCACCAGAAGCAATATTGCTTAGGCTTTTTAGTTCTTGTCCAAGATTTGTTGAAATTAAAAACTCTATCTCATCTATCCCTTCTTCGTACAAATCCCTCTGTGAAAATGCAACTTTGAATTCCACATTTTTCATCTCTAATTGATCTAATAGCTCTAAAACCCTTTGTTCAAACTCTTTTGCGGCTTCTTTTCTAAACTTTGAAATATCATTTGCAAGCAAATAAAGCCTTTCTTCTATCTTTGAAATCTCGCTTTTTAACTCTTCTATCATTTCACTGTTCTTTTCGATTGCCATTTTTTGTTTTATAAGCTCTTGCTTGAAGTTCAAAACTTGTTCAAGGCTTCCGCCATACTTTTTCTTTAACCTATTTATCTTGTCAAGTCTATCAACTATTGCCTCTAACTCATGTTCATCTATTATGTAAGAGTCAGATTTCTTTGAGATAGCAAATGACATATCCTCAACTTCATAATAGATGTTGTTTAATCTTTCTATGATATCTTTAAAACTGTCATCAAACTTTGAGTTCTCACTTGCAAGTTTGATACAAACTTCTATTGACTCTATGAGGTTTTTGTTAAAGATATGTAACATCCTTTCTGTATTATACTTTAGTTTTGAAATATTCTGTACAATATCCTTCCTTCTTTCAAGTTCAATATCCTCTCCAAGACGCGGAGAGACGCTCTCGATCTCATTAATTTGATAATTGAGAATGTCTAAGTTTCTATCCTTCTCCTTCTCTTGGTCGATCAGCTCTTTCAGTACCTTACTTTTTTCTTGGTACTCATAAAAAAGCTGTCTATATTGATTTTTGAGCTCTTCCACATTCTTTCCACAAAACCTGTCTAAGTACATAAGCTGAATTTTCTTGTCGTTTAAAAGATGAGTTTCATTTTGCCCATGAATCTCGAAAATATGCTTTGTTATTTCTCTCAAATTTGACAATGTAACAAATTGGTTATTGACCTTGCATATACTCTTGCCATTTGAATATATTTCACGAGAAACAATAAGCTGACCGTCTTCAGGTACAACGCCCATTGAGTTTAAAAGCTCAAGAGTGCTTTCTTTCTCTATATCAAAAACTGCCGAGACTAAAGCCTTTGTACAATTTGTACGAATAATCTCCTTTCTTGCCTTTGTCCCTAAAAGCAAGGAAAGAGAGTCAATTATTATCGATTTACCAGCTCCTGTTTCACCTGTCAGTATGCTCAAGCCTTTATCAAACTCTATCTCAAGCTTTTCAATTATAGCAATGTTTTCGATAAGTAATCTTTTTAACATGATAATCAATCACCTTGACTCAAAATAGCTTTAATTCTCTCAACAATCTTTTCAGCCGCTGCATTTCCCTTTGTTGCAATAAAGATTGTATCATCGCCTGCTATTGTTCCTATGACCTCTGGCCAGTTCAGTGAATCGATTGCAGCGGCAGCGCCCTGAGCAGCCCCTGTTATTGTCTTTATTATAACAAGGTTGTCAGCTGTGTCATATTTTATAATCGACTCGGAAAACACCTTTATTAACTTTTCAGTAATGTTTGCCTCAGGTCCAGATAATACTGCATATTTGTATTTTCCTGTTTCTGTTAAGACCTTTGTAAGTCTGAGCTCCTTTATATCTCTTGAAACTGTCGCTTGAGTGACATCGTACCCTAACTCTCTTAGTTTTTCAACAAGCTCTTCTTGAGTTTCTATGTCCTCACTTTGAATTATCTCTAAAATCTTTTGTTGTCTTTCAGATTTCATTTTACAAACCTACACCTCTCTTTTTACTCTTTAATCTTTTCCCTTAACACCTCATAAAAGTTTTTCTTTTTAAGTCTCACAAGTTTTAGCTTTTTTGATGAAATCTTGCATTCAAGATACTCACCTTTTTTAAGCGTATCTGCAACTCTTCCATCGCTTACAACCAAAACCTCATCAGACTCGCTTTTTATCTTTACAACCCGGTCATCACCTAAAACTAAACTTCTTGAGCTCAAAGAATGGGGGCAAATAGGGGTGACAACCATCACCCCTAATTGTGGCTCAACTATTGGACCTCCTGCTGAAAGAGAGTATGCAGTAGAACCTGTTGCAGTTGCGATAATGATCCCATCGCTTCTGTACTCCTGTGCGAATACTTCATCTATATAAAGACTCAAATCTATAATATTGAATGTACTCCTGGCTAAGCAAATATCATTTAGTGCATAGAATATTTTGTCTTTAAAATGGGCTTCAACAAGGTGTCTCTCTTCAATAAAGTAATCATTGTCAATTATCTTTTTAATGGCAAAATGAATATTGTCGGCCACCTCTTCTGTCAGATACCCAACACGTCCACAGTTGATTCCAAGCACAGGAAGATTCTCTTTTGCAACCTTTTCAACAACATTAAGTAGAGTTCCGTCACCGCCAATTGTTATCAAAAAATTAACTTTTACACTATCTTTGTTTTTCTCATTCATAAGTACCCAGTCAATTTTCTCATTTTTAAGAACACTTACAATCTTATCCAAAATCTCCTTGCTGAGTTCTTTTTGGAAATTGGCAAATACTCCTACAATCATTTGTGTAATTTAACTCCTTAAAATTAAAAAGTTTGTGAATTAACCTGCTGGCCATGAGAATTTTCGCCCACCAAGTAGGTGAAAGTGCAGATGATTAACCGTCTGACCGCCATCTTCACCACAATTGACAACAATTCTAAAGCCTTTTTCTTTTACCCCAAATCTGTCAGATAGTTCTTTTGCAACAACAAATATATGACCTATAAGCTCTTTGTGGCTATTGTCAAGGTGATTTAAACTTTCTATGTGCTGTTTCGGTACAACCAGAATATGAACAGGAGCTGTGGGGTTTATGTCTTTGAAAGCACAAACATGTTCATCTTCATAAACTATCTCAGAGGGTATTTGTTTGTTCACAATCTTACAAAAGATACACTCACCCATCTTAACTTCCTCCCTCAATAGAGCTTTTGATTAGCTCAATTGCTCTTTGAGCTGCTAAATCTAAATTCTCAATTTTGTTGCCTCCGCCCTGAGCAAAATCAGGTCTTCCTCCACCTTTGCCACCAAGCACCTCACAAACATCTTTTACTGTTTTGCCGCAGTCTATACCCTTTTTCACTGCCTCTTTTGAACATGCCATCAGCACAATAGCCTTTTTATCTTGTTTTATCAAGTTCAAAACTATTGCCTTTGAATCCCTTTCTCGAATTCTGTCGGTCAAAAGCCTTATATAATCTGTATCCTGTGTCTCCTTCTTGTTTATAATCAGTCTAAACTCGCCAATTTGCAAACCTTCATTGTAGAGTAATGATAGCTCATTATCTACAAGCAAAAGTTTGTGCTTTTCTAACTCTTTTTCAAGAGCAGTTATCCTTTCCTCAAGCTGGTTGATTTTTGCAACAATTTCACTGTCGCTGTTTGCTTTGAGTTTGTTTCTTATATCTTTTAGCACCTTTTGATTATTTAGCATGAACTCATACACTTTATTGCCTGTTATAGCCTCAATTCTTCTAACACCTGCAGCAACGCTTGACTCTGAAATTATCTTAAACATTCCTATTTGTCCTGTGTTGTCAACGTGAGTGCCTCCACACAGTTCCATACTGAAATCGCCTATTTTTATAACCCTGACTATATTAGAATACTTCTCATCAAATAGTGCAGTTGCCCCCATCTTTATTGCTGAATCTAAGTCAGTCTGAATCTTTTCAACAGGAATGGCTTGTTGAATGATGTCATTTACCATCTTTTCAATCTCAACTATCTGCTCCTCACTCAATGGTTCAAAGTGAGCAAAGTCAAACCTGAGTCTTTCTGGTTCAACAAGTGAGCCGCTTTGCGTTGCATGCTCGCCAAGTATTCTTCTTAAGCTGCTGTGTAAAAGGTGGGTTGCAGTGTGATTCTTCATTGTAGCAAGCCTCAAATTCTTATTGACCTTCGCAAATATATTGTTGTCAACTGCAATCTCGCCTTTTATTACCTTCGCTTTATGAAGAATTGTCCCTTTTGGTCCCTTTTTGACATCTAAAACCTCTGCCACTCCACCTTCGGTTTCTAACACACCTTTGTCTGCTACCTGTCCACCACTTTCTGCGTAAAATGGGGTTTTATCCAAAATAATGTAACAAATATCTCCTTCTTTTACATATGAAACTTCATCATCATTTGAGAAAATCCTTAATATTCTGCTCTGTGTCTCTAAGGTGTCATATCCAACAAAGACTGTTTCAATTTCATCTTCGATTGTTATGTTGATATCTTTCCAGCCAATATTTTCAAGCTCTTTTTGTGCCATCCGTGCTCTTTCTCTCTGCTGCTGCATAAGTTTGTCAAAGCCTTCTTGGTCAACAATTATTCCTTTCTCTGCAGCGATCTCTTTTGTCAGGTCAAGCGGAAAGCCATATGTGTCGTATAATTTAAAAGCAATTTCGCCTTTTAACACATTTTCTTTGTTCTTTTTTAACCTGTCAATCTCGTTTTCGAGAAGCTCAAGTCCAATATCAATTGTCTGGTTGAACCTACTTTCTTCATTATAGAGTACCTTTTTGATGTACTCACCTTTTTGAATCAGTTCAGGATACGGATTTTTATAGGCCTCTATCACAGTATCAACAATTAAATGTAAAAACGTCTCTTTCTTGCCAAGCATTCTTCCATGTCGTGCTGCCCTTCTGATAAGTCTTCTCAAAACATAGCCTCTACCTTCATTAGAAGGTAAAATACCATCACCAATCATGAAAACGGTACCTCTGATGTGATCTGTAATGACTCTGATTGATACATCTTTTTCACTATCTTTGCCATATTCACAACCAGTGATTTCACATATCTTGTCACGAATAGCCTTTACTATATCAATGTCAAACAATGAATCAACACCTTGCATAATTGCAGCAATTCTCTCAAGTCCCATTCCAGTGTCTATGTTAGGATTCTTGAGCTTGTGATAGACACCATTTTCATCTTTGTCAAACTGTGTAAATACAAGATTCCAAAACTCAACATACCTATCACAATCACAACCAATTCCACATGTCTCCTTGCCACAGCCCTTGTCCACGCCCCTGTCAAAATATATCTCTGAACAGGGACCACACGGACCTGTTCCTATCTCCCAAAAATTGTCTTCCTTGCCCATTCTTTTAATTCTGCCCTCTTCAAGTCCAACTTCTTTGTGCCAAATCTCAAACGCTTCATCGTCCTCTTCGTATATTGTCACCCAAAGCCTCTCTTTTGGAAGCTTTAAAACCTCTGTTACAAACTCCCAAGCCCAGGTAATTGCTTCTTTCTTGAAATAATCTCCAAAGGAAAAGTTTCCAAGCATCTCGAAGAATGTAGCATGTCTCGCAGTTTTACCGACTCTGTCAATATCAGGTGTTCTTATGCATTTCTGACATGTAGTTATCCTTCTTCTTGGTGGTTCTTCAATACCTAAAAAATAAGGTTTGAGTGGTGCCATACCAGCATTTATTAAAAGAAGGCTCTTGTCGTTTTTTGGAATTAATGAAAAGCTTGGCAGTCTCAAATGTCCTTTTGACTCGAAAAATTGCAGAAATTTTTCTCTTATCTCATCGGTGCTCATGTACATGTTCAATCAGCCCTTCTATTTAAAATTTTGAAAGGTGTTTTGAATTTTATATTTTTTCAATACAATCAAAATTTTATTAAAGCTAAAAAGCAAAGTCAACAAAATTTATTTCTTATCTTCTGGATTTACTCTTCTGAGTATATTTATAAAAATTATCTTTATTACTGCAGCTAATGGTATAGCAAAGAACATAGAAATAAAGCCAAATAGTTTATTCGATATTATTAGCACAATTATAATAGTTAAAGGATGCAGACCTAATCTTGAACCAATTATTCTTGGCGAAATCAAAAAACTGTCTATCTGCTGAAGTACTATCAAGAATACAACTACAACTATGGCCTTTATGTAAGAGTCAGAAAGTGCAATTACCACTGCAGGTATACTGCTAAATATCGGTCCAAAATAAGGTATTAGATTGCCAATACCAGTAATTATACCCAGCAGAGCTGCATATCTGACAGACAAAATAGAAAATCCTAAAAAGCTTAAAATTCCGATTATTATGGCATCCAAAAGCTGGGCTCTTATATACTGGTGCAGCACTTTATTGATATCGTTGAAAATAGAAATGCCTTCTTTTCTGTATTTCTCAGGCAATATCCACTTAATCCATTTTACAATCTTTGACCAGTCTTTCAAGATATAAAATGAAATAATTGGTATTAAAAGATAGTACAGAATATTTGAATAAAGATTTTTGAGAATATTTAAAAGAGTAGTTAGTACCTGTTTTGAGATGGCTTCAAAGTTTATTGAATTTGATCTTAGAATTTCATCCAAGTCAATATTTAGTTTATTAGAAAGTTTTGAATCTACATCTTTGAACCACTTGTTAAATACACTTATATACTCAGGGATGTTCTGTGTGAGCTGTTTCATCTCTGTGATAAATAGCGGAATAAAATAGACAAATATCAAAATCGCTATGCTAAAGGTGAAAATAAATGAAAGCAATATTGAAATATCACGTGATTTTATTTTAACCTCTAAAAAGTCAACAACCGGTTTAAGTAAATACGACAAAAAAAGAGCAATTATAAATGGAAGCAAAATAGGCCAAAAAGTTTTGATATTAATAAAGAAGTATATGACAAATGCGATAAAAATCAAAAGTATAAAGTCACAAAAATACTTTTTTAAAAACTTGCTTATTATCAATTACAACACCTCAAAACAAAATATATTTGTTTTGTTTTATAAACAAGGTATATAAAAAAGGAGGGAAGAGCTCTTCCCTATCCCAAAAGCTTGCTAATCAGTGAAGTCAATTTTTTTGCAACCATTTTCTTGACAAGTATATTTTTCATGTTCTTTGAAGAAGACTTACTCAGAGCCATTCCAATCAGGGCACCGATGACACTACCTGTAATAACATGCTTTGCAGAAATTAATTTCAAATATTAACACCTCAGCTTAATATTTTGTTCTCTTTTAATATTATTTCCTCAGGACTCAATATTATTTTTTTATTTTTGATATAGCTCCAAATACTTTCCACAACCTCATAACCAGTTATTTTAAGACTTTCAGAGTCAAACAATATGTCATCTACTATTCCAATTAAATTACCCCCCTCACCAATAACCTCTTTTGAAAGTATCTCATCTGCTTTGACTAGATAAGATTGCTCTATATATAAAACAGACCTTGAAACAATTAAAAGTTCATTATTTACTGATTCAACATCATTTGCCAGAATGTAAATATTAGATGGTACTCTAAATATTGCATTTTTCTGTATTTGAAAACCATGAATATTGCTATCTAAAAAAAACATATTACAAATATTTCCCAAAAATCTCCCATCTACTAAAACTGCTGTTCTGCCCTTTAATCTCTTGAAAGAAACTTGCATTTTATTTTTAAATCTATCCTTATTTAGCTGTCTAACTTTATATTATTCACAATATCAGCGATAGTTATAACAAAATCTTCTTTGTGCTCAGCAATTTTTTCCTCCTCTTCATATAAATCCTTGAGAGAAAGACCTATTCTTCGCCTTTGCTCATCAATTTCAATTATCTTTGCTTTTATTTTATCTCCAACTTTGTATAAACTGTGCAGTCTTTGGTTATAACCAAGTGGAATATTAGACACATGCACAAACCCATCCAGTTCACAGTCTAAAATCCAAACAACAAGTCCAAATGAAAGTACCTTTGTTACCTCTACATCTACAAGCATGCCTAAATACAAGTTTTTTACCTTTTTTATCCATTCATCTTCTTGGGTCTTTTTTATACTTAAGTAAATCTGCTTTTTTTGTTTGTCTATATCAATTACCCTTACCTTAACCTGTTCTCCTACCTTAAACAATTTTTTTACATCCTCAATTCTTTTAGAATAACTAATCTCACTTGCTGGCACAAAACCACGTAAACCTTCAAAATTAACTACAATTCCTTTTTGTCTTATCTCGGCTATTACTCCATCATAGTCTTTATTAAAATCAAGACTTTCTATAGCCTGCTGTATTTTTTTCTCTTGAGCTTGTCGCAACAGAAATTTTCTACTCCCAAAAGCTATCTTTTTATCGGTATCAATATCAACAATTTCAACTTCAAAAACTTTTCCTATGATAGAAGATGACACCTCTTCTGCCCATTGGGAAATGGGAACAAACACATTAATTCCTCTGAACTCACCTACAATACTCCTTTCTCTAATCTGTTTTACAACAATCTTAATCGGCGTTTTGCTCTCAAACTTTGCCATAAGTTCATTAAATCCGTAAATACTGTCAGCTTTCAGTTTTGACAATACAACATTTCCTTCTTCATCAGACTCTTTAATGACCACAGCTTCAATTATTTCATTTTCTTTAAATATGTTTTTTAGGTTTACATTGGCATTTTTGAAAATCTCATTTTTATAGATTATCCCTTCTGCCTTATATCCAATATCAACAAGCAGGTAGTCTTGTTCAACCTTTATTATTTTTCCTTTTACTATCTCACCTCTTTTTATTTCTGCAAAACTTTTGTCAAGAAGCTTCGCAAAGTCTTGATTATCTATCTGGTTAAATCTCTTTTCAAGTATTTCTACTATTTCATTTATCTGCTCTTGTGAAGTAGAAGCTCCAGCTGTTATCCCAATCTTTTTTACCTTAGCAAAATCAATACCATCTAAATCTTGAGGTCTTTCTATAAAAAACGTTGGCTTAATGTCTTTAATTGCCTGATACAATTTGTTAGTATTAGAGCTCTTTTTATCTCCTATAACAAGCATCACGTCAACGTCGCGTGCAAGAACTTTTGCCTCTTCTTGTCGGGTTATAGTAGCTTTGCAAACTGTGTCAAATACCTTGTAGTCTGTATTGTTTTCAATGTACTCTTTTATTTCACACCACTTTGCATTGTCAAAGGTGGTCTGGCATACAACAACAGTATTTCTACCTAATTGGCTTATGGCGTCCTTGGCTTTTTCTAAACTATCTATAACTATGCACTTTCTGCCTTTTTCAACATGACCTATTATACCCTTGACTTCTGGATGATTTATATCGCCAACAACTATCACATCCAAGCCATTTTCAGAGTTTTCTCTTACAATCTCATGAATTTTCTTGACATATGGGCATGTAAAGTCATAGACCTTAGAGGCTCTCTTTTCAATCTCAGAAAACTCTTTCATTGAAACACCATGTGAACGAATAAATACAATGTCATCTTTTTCAATTTCATTTATATTTTCAATCACCTTTACATTCAATTCTTTAAGTTTTTCAATAACATAACTATTATGTATAAGCATACCATAGACCTTTACACTTTTGTCCTTGTTTGCTTTAGCCCAAGCAATAACTCCATTTACTGCTCTTTCAACTCCAAAACAAAAACCTGCATTTTTTGCCACTTTAATAATCATCTTGACCTACTTCTCCTTTTTCTTATTGTTTGTTTTTAAAATAAGCTCTTTAATATTTTGCATAATCGTATCAACTATTTTCTGATTGTCCTCATCTGTATTTGTAAACTCAAGAGGTTTACCAATTCTAACCGTTATCTTGCCGAACAGTCTTACCTTGCCACAAATTGCAACTGGTAACACTTTTGCTCCAGTTGCTTTTATGACTGTGGCAACCCCTTTTTCTCCTCTTAAAACTATCTCACTTGTTCTATTTCTTTTACCTTCGGGGAATATTCCCAAGATGTTATTGCTCCTTATAACTTCTATTGCTTTTCTAATTGCACCAATATCACTCTTTCCTCTTTTGACAGGAAAAGCTCCAAACGCTCTTATAATGGGTGAAAGCCACCATATTTTAAAAAGTTCACTTTTTGCCATAAAATAAACCCGCTCATCAAATATCAGAATGATTAACACAGGATCAAGGTAACTTCTATGATTTGCACAAATAATATATGGAGCATTTGGAATATTTTCTCTGCCTTCAACCCTTATCAAGAAAATACATTTTAAAATACCATATGCCACCTTTCGAATAATATTGACAAGGAATTTATACTTCATTTCCTATCACCTTATAAAATAGCTCTAAAACCTTTTGTAAAACTTCTTCAATTGTCAGGTTAGTAGAGTCAATTACAATAGCATTTTCTGCAACCCTAAGCGGTGCAAGCTCTCGTGTCATATCATTAAGGTCTCTTTGCTTTATCTCATCAAGAAGTTGATAATAATCAACTTCATAGCCTTTTTCCTTTAATTCTAAAAATCTTCTCTTTGCTCTTTCCTCTGCTGTTGCTGTCAAGAATATCTTAAGCTCAGCATCAGGTAAAACATGTGTGCCAATGTCTCTTCCGTCCATTATCACGCCTTTTTGTTTTGCCAAATCCTGTTGAATTTTGACAAGCTTCTCTCTTACCTCTTTTATTTTGGATACATCAGAGGCATACATTGAAACAGTTGGCTGTCTTATTTTTTCTGTAACATCTTCTCCATCTAAAAACACAAGCTGATTTCCACCAATAATCTTAATTTGGATATCTGTGTTGTTCAAAACTTCAAGTATTTTCTCTATTTCATTTGATTTTATATTACTATTTAGAACCTTCAATCCTATCGCTCTGTACATTGCACCAGTGTCGATGTGAATGTATCCAAGTTTTTTAGCTAAAAGTTTCGAAATGGTACTCTTTCCAGCCCCAGCAGGACCATCAATGGCTATGTTGATTTTTTTCATCTACTTCCCCCTCTGTTAATTCAAATCTTCTCTCAAAGACCTTGCTCTTTTCAAATAAACATGTTTGGGTTTGATAACTGAATCTTTCTGGATAAGTACAAGGACTCTTATACACTTTTCAAGCGCACCTTCAATGTCAAGTTCTTGAGCGCATATCAATGGCACATCTGTAAAACCCATTAGTCTTGCTGCATATGCAGGAAATGTTGATTTTAAATCCTTTGTCATTGTAAATAAAATAAAAACAATATCATCTTTTTTGATCTGATTTTTTTCAATAATCTCATTTAAAAGCTCTTGTGTTGATTGAATTATATCCTCTTTCGAATCTGTATCAACCGTAGTTGCTCCTCTGATTGCAAAAACCAATTTTCTTTCCCCCTACAAAAGCTTTTTTATATAACCCTGTGACCAAGCCCAATAGCAACTTCGTTAAGATGTAAAAGCCCTATTCCAAAAAAAATTGCAACTGCAACATGCTCATTATACCTTGCAATGCCAATCTTTCCTCCCACGTTTAGACCTATTGCTTTTTGCATAATCTGAGATATTGCCTCCCTTGTTGCCCCAGCTACTGCCCCCTCTTCCTGATGCACTTCCGCTATTACCCCTTCTCTTTTAGCTGCAACAACCGCCCTTTCTATTATTTTCATCACCGATGTGATAAATTCTCCACCGAAGTCAACTGCCGCACATCTAATTCCAATTTTTCCGAAATCATCTTGAATCTTTTTTTCTTCTTGTCTGCTTTGGCTCAAGGCTATCAAAATAGCTGCTCTTGAAACCTCCCTGCTACCAAACTCCTTTTTGTCCATACTCTCTGTACCCCACTTTTTGAAAATTATATCATTGGATATCTTTGAATAGTTTGCAAATGAGACATATCATTTAAAAGACTAAGCATTCTTCTATTTTCCTTTATATCTACAATGCTCAAGCTGGCATTGCCAAACCAACATTTTCTATAAAAATCCAATGGTAACTCTAAAAGGTAAATAATAGAAAGTTTTATTATTCCTCCATGTGTAACTATGACAACGTTTTTATAGGGTTTATTCAAAATATCTTCAAAAAAGCTCTTTACTCTTTCCATAACGTTATATAAGCTACCTTCACCAGGAAAAGTAGCTTTTTCAGGGGCATCTTTCCATAATTTGTATTGGTCAGAATACCTTTCTTCAAGTTCTTCAAAATTCAAACCTTCCCACTCACCAAAGTTTATTTCGTTCAGTTTGTCTGTAAGTTTTAATGGTATATTCGGATGAAAACTTTTAATTTGGTTTGCTGTCATATACGCTCTTTTTAATGTGCTTGAGAAAATAATGTCAATCTTTTCACTCTTTAGGCGTTCAGCAACCTTTTTTGCCTGCTCAATCCCTGTTTGATTTAAATCTGTATCGATACAGCCTTGGACCATATTATACTTATTCCAATCTGTTTCACCATGTCTAACAAGATAGAACCTTTTCAAGCTTCATCACCTATTTTTCCTTTTCATATACCTGAAATTCATCCCAAATCTCTTCTAATTTTTCAAGTGTCTTTGCAACCTCATCCTTTTTCCTAAGTCCTGTTGCAACAATCAATGCATTGATTACACTCAAAGGTGCAACCAGTGAATCAGCAAATGAAACCATGTCACTTCTGCATATTAGAACGTAATCGCTATACTTGCAAAGTGGTGAAATTTTGCTGTCTGTAAGTGATACAATTCTTGCACCTTGCCTTTTTGCATACTGTAAAACCTTCAGTGTGCGTTTAGAATATCTTGGAAAACTGATACCTATAATGAGGTCATCACTTGTAATTCTGAAAACCTGTTCAAATATGTCGCTTATACCACTTGTTGTTATTACCTTTACATTATCTAAAATCATGTTTAAATAAAATCCTAAAAAATCAGCAAGCGCAGCTGAACTTCGAATTCCAATGATGTATATTCTTTTCGCACCCACAATCTCATCAACAACCCTATTGAATGTCTGCTCATCAATCTGCTCTAATGTTTGTTTAATCTTGTCCATGTCCGAAAGAAGGACACTTTTTAAAACCTCCTTCTCGTTTATCCTGCTTGCAGAAAGCTCTATCCTTTGCACTGATGTCAGTTTGCTTTTCATAAGTTCTTGCAATGCACGTTGAAACTCTGGATAGCCATCAAACCCCAATCTCTCAGCAAATCTGACAACAGTTGACTCACTCACACCTACACAGTTGCCGAGGGCAAGCGCTGTCATATAAGCAGCTTTTTCTCCATGCTCTAAAATAAACTGGGCAATCTTTTTCTGCCCTTTGCTAAATTCTGGCATAAGTTCAATAATCCTCGATTCTAAATCTTGACTCATCTCTGCATTTCTCCTTACGTTTGGTAAATACTGATGACAATCTTATTGTGGTTTTTTGAAAGTCCCACAATGATATTCTTGTCTTTGAGACTTTTGTTCATAAAATCTATTATCTTATAAAGTGGTGCATCTTCTTCAAACTCCATTGATGATATTAGTTCAAATTTTTCATTTTCCATGGTTATTTTAGCCCTTCTTTCTTATTTGTTTTTGTCTTTGTTAATAATTATATCATAATGCCACTTTTGTTATAAGAGAATTTTAAAAAAGAAGAGGAAAGCACTTAAAAAGTTTGTGCTTTCCTCTATATAGGATAGACCTTGTTTTCTTGTACAAGCCCAAAGTCAATTTTGTACTTTTTTGCAGCTCTTAATTTAAAATAGTTTTCAGCAAGCTGTGGGAATAAACAATATGTGACAACATCTATGTCATTTTCAATATACTCTTTTATTCTCTCTTTGGCATTTTCAAGTTCAGGCGGTAGCAAATCCGCTGGCCTTGTTTCAATTTCTTGCTCGTTCCCCAAAATCTTTTTCTTAACCTCTTCGTTAACCTTAGCAGGCGGTCGGCCATATTCACCTTTGAAATACGCTTTTGTCTCCTTTGTAACAAGTTTATATCTCTCTCCAGCTATGACATTTAAAACAGCTTGAGTTCCAACAATCTGGCTTGTTGGTGTAACAAGAGGAGGGAACCCAAAGTCTTCTCTGACCCGTGGCACCTCTTCTAAAACTTCATCAAGTTTGTCTTCATGCCCTTGTTCTTTTAGCTGAGATATAAGATTAGAAAGCATTCCACCAGGAATTTGATAATGCAAAGCATTTATGTCAACACTCAATACTTTTGGGTCAAGAAGTCCTTTTTTCAAATACTCTTCTCTGAGAGTTTTAAAATATTCACTTGCCTGATTAATTCTATCAAAGTTAAGTTCAGGGTCAAACTTTGTGCCTTTGAGAGCATATACAATTGTCTCAGTGGGTGGCTGAGACGTACCTAAGGCAAGGGGAGAAAGTGCTGTGTCTATACCATCCACCCCTGCTTCTATTGCTTTAAGATACGTCATTGAACCAAAACCTGTTGTGTAATGTGTATGAATGTGTAAAGGGATGTCAATCTCCTCTTTTAAAGCTTTCACAAGATTATACGCTTCAAACGGCGAAAGTAGTCCTGCCATATCCTTAATACAAAGCGAGTCTGCACCTAAACTTTCTATGTCTTTTGCAAGCCTTACATAATTTTCGATTGTATGATAGGGTGATATTGTGTATGAAATTGCAACCTGAGCGTGGGCGCCTTCACTTTTTGTTGTTTTCAAAGCTACTTCAATATTTCTAAGGTCGTTAAGAGCATCAAATATTCTAATAATGTCAATCCCATAGAATATAGCCTTTTTTACAAACTCAACTACAACATCATCAGGATAATGCCTATATCCTACAAGGTTCTGGCCTCTCAGAAGCATCTGCAGCTTTGTCTTTTTAAATGAAAGTTTTAATCTTTTTAACCTTTCCCAAGGGTCTTCATTGAAAAATCTCAAGCAAGCATCAAATGTAGCACCGCCCCAGCACTCAATTGAGTAATATCCAATCTCATCAAGTACAGGAGCAATCTCTAACATCTGGTCTGTCGTCATCCTGGTTGCAATAAGTGACTGGTGGGCATCTCTCAAAATTGTCTCTGTTATTTTAATTCCCATAACAATAAACCTCCGCAAAGTTAATCAATTTCAAATAACAAATCACCTTTCGAAACTTTTTGCCCTTCTTTAACATATATCTTTTTTATCCTACCTTCTGTTGTTGGCAATATTTCGTTTTCCATTTTCATAGCTTCAAGGACCAAAACGGGGTCTTTGAGAGAAACCACTTCACCTTCATTTTTAAGAATTTTTACAATTGTACCAGGGAGCTGAGCATGCACAGCATTTTTGTTCGAAGACAAATTATGGGTATTTTCTTGACTATGCTCTTTTTTTGGTACCTCAGCTGGTTTTTCCATCTGAAACTTGGGTCTTGAAAAGCTTGAGCTATCTTTTTGAGAATGTGTAATTTCTTCTACTTCAACTAAAAACTCTTGGTCATTTATCCTGACTTTAAATTTTCTCATATGTCCTTTACCTCCATTTAAACAACATTTGACTTTGATCGAGCATCATCTGTCTTGAGATCTTTTTCCATTTATTTCCTTTCTTTGTTACATTAGTAATTCTAAAGTTGCCATCCTCTAAAATCACAGCAAGACATGCACAAATGCATGCAAGCTCTTCTCTTGTAACAGTAGCTGTGCCACTTCGCGAAATAGACATATACAAACACTCCTTTTTTTGTTATTCTAAATAGCTGTTTTAAAGTGGAATATTGCCATGTTTTTTAGGTGGTCTTGATTCTCTTTTTGTTACTGATATATTTAAAGCTTCAATTATCTTATTTCGAGTATACTTAGGTTCAATAACATCGTCAACATATCCTCTTGCAGCAGCAATGTAAGGGTTTGCAAATTTCTGTGTGTACTCTAAAATTCGTCTTCGTCTTTCCTCTTCAGGATTTGAAGCCGCTTGAATCTCTTTTCTGAAGATTATATTTGCAGCACCATCTGGACCCATAACAGCTATTTCAGCCGTTGGCCAAGCAAAAACAAAATCTGCTCCTATATGTTTACTGCTCATAGCTATATAAGCTCCACCATATGCTTTTCGTAAAATAACATTAATTTTAGGAACTGTTGCTTCTGAGTAAGCATACAAAACCTTTGCACCATGACGAATTATCCCATTGTGCTCTTGGTTAACACCTGGTAAAAAACCAGGTACATCCGTAAATGTCACAATTGGAATGTTAAATGCATCACAGAATCTAACAAATCTTGCTACCTTGTCTGATGAGTCATAATCTAAAACACCTGCATTTACTTTTGGCTGGTTTGCAACAATTCCAACGCTAAAACCACCTATCCTACCAAAACCCACAACTGCGTTTTGAGCAAAGTATGGTTGTACTTCTAAAAACTCTTCATTGTCAACAACTTTATATATAATGTCTTTCACGTCATATGCCTTGTTTGGTTCATTAGGAATGAGATTTTCAAGCTCTGGTATCACTCTTTTCTCTGAATCTGAAGATATTACATATGGCGGGTCATCCATGTTATTTGAGGGTAAGAATGATAAAAGATATTTAATCATATCAAGTAATGTGTACTCATCTTCTGCTATAAAATGAGCAACACCACTTTTTGAATTGTGAGTAAAAGCACCTCCAAGCTCTTCAAAAGATATCTCTTCGCCTGTCACTGCTTTTATTACCTGAGGTCCTGTAACAAACATCTGGCTTGTCTTGTCAACCATAAAAATAAAGTCCATAATCGCAGGGGAGTATACAGCCCCACCTGCACAAGGGCCCATTATAGCTGCAATTTGGGGAATTACACCAGAAGCCATAGTATTTCTGAAAAATATCTCGCCATAGCCGGCCAGTGCATCTACCCCTTCTTGAATTCTTGCACCGCCAGAGTCGTTAATGCCAATTACAGGACATCCATACTTCATAGCCAAATCTAAAACCTTACATATTTTCTTTGCATGCATCTCGCCAAGTGAACCGCCTATAGATGTAAAATCTTGTGCATATACAAATACCTTTCTGCCGTTTATGGTTCCATACCCTGTAACAACTCCATCTGATGGTACATATGTTTCTTTCATATCAAACTCCTGGCATCTATGTTCAACAAACATGTCAATTTCGCTGAAACTTCCTTCGTCAAGCAGATACTCAATCCTTTCTCTGCAGGTGAGTTTTTTGTTTTCGTGTTGTTTTTTTACTTTATCTTCTCCACCAAGCTTTAGTATCCTCTCGCGTCTTTGCCTGAGTTCTTTTAGCTTGTCTGTCATCAAAAATCCTCCTTGAAAATAGTTTATCATGTAGTATTAATATCTGGTATTAATATATTATGCTAATTTCTATTTTATAACACAAAGAAGCTTTTAGCAAGAAATTTTTGTATAAAAACGCAAAAAGGGCGTGACTAAATTCCTCTTTTAAGGTGAGCAAACTTAGTCACACCCGTATTCTGTTCACATTTTTTTATTTTTTCACTCGATTAAAAGGATAAGTTCTCTCACAATCTTTGCAGCAAGAAGAGATGTCCTGTCTGAGATATCATAATAGGGAGACACTTCTACAACATCAACACCCACAACGCTTAGGTCTTTCATCTTCAAGATTATTTCCAAAAACTGCGATGAGGTCAAACCCCCTGGCTCAGGTGTTCCAGTACCAGGCGCAAATGCCGGGTCAACAACATCTATGTCAATTGATAAATATACTTTTTTGTTTTTTAATTTTTTAACTATCTCAAAAAGGTTTTCTATTTCATAAACAAAAAATATATTGCTGTTTTCTCTTGCAAATGATATCTCATCCTCAGAGCCAGACCTTATGCCAAATTGGTATAGATTATTAAACCCAACAACCTCTCCAGCCCTTCTCATTACTGTCGCATGAGAAAACTTTTCACCCAGGTAGTCATCTCTCATATCAGCGTGAGCATCAAAGTGTAAAACAACAAGGTCGCCATATATCTCTTTTGCTGCCTTTATCAGTGGAAAACTGATAAGATGCTCTCCACCCAAAAAAATAGGAGTTTTGCCATCATTAAATACCTTCTTTGCAAACTCATATATTATATCAATACACTTCCCCACATTTCCAAATGGAAGCTCCAAATCTCCCATATCACAAAAGACTTTATTAAATAAATTTTTATCTTGGTATACTGAATACTCCTCAAGCCCAACTGAAACTTCCCTTATTTTGCTCGGTCCAAAACGCGAACCAGGCTTAAAACTCACAGTAAAATCCATGGGTATTCCAGCAAGTACAACCTTACTGTTTTCATAATCATTCGATGAGCACAGAAAAGAGTTCTTATAAAGATTAAAACTCATTCATTTCCCCTCTACTCAATGATTTTCTGAACAAATGTAGGCAATGCAAAAAGTGCCTTGTGAAGTTCAGGGTTGTAATATCTCGTATCAATTCTCTTTATCTTTGAGACGTCAATCTCAAGCGGATCATATTTTTTAGAACCCATTGTAAAGCTCCAAAGTCCACTTGGATATGTTGGAATAAAACCAAGATACAGTCTTGTTATTGGAAAAATAGATTTTATTGAATGAAATACATTTCTAATTAAATCTTGGTCATAAAATGGAGACTCTGTTTGTGCAACAAAAAGTCCATCTTCTTTTAGACACTCATATACTGCTTGGTAAAAGTTGCTTTCAAATAATCCCACTGCTGGTCCAACAGGATCAGTTGAATCTACTATTATGACATCGAACATATTTTTGTTTTCAGAAACAAACTTTATTCCATCTGTGATTATAACCTCTGCCCTCTTGTCATCAAGTGCACAGCTTATCTCAGGAAGATATTTCTTGCTCGCTTCAATCACCTCTTGGTCAATCTCTATCAAATATGCTTTTTCAACCTCTTCATGTTTTAATATCTCTCTTATGACTCCACCATCCCCTCCACCAATAACTGCAACCTTTTTGGGATTAGGATGAGTAAACAATGGAACATGTGCAATCAACTCATGATAACAAAACTCATCAACAATTGTTGTCTGCACAGCCCCGTCCAAAACAAGCATTTTGCCAAATTGTTTTGTCTCAAGTATTGCTAAATCTTGATACTTTGTCTTTGCTGTGTATATGGTCTTAGTTATCTTACATGTAAACCCTAAATCTGGTGTTTGTTGCTCGGTAAACCACAATTCCATCTCAGCCAATTTTTATAACCTCCTCACCTTAAACTTTAAACAACAGTGAATATATTACAATATCATTTTTAAGAATTCAAGTTATTAATTTTTTCTTCCAAGGTCATCAATATACTTTAATATCTTATTTTTTTCGATAACCTCTGAAAATGAAATATATTCAGAGGCCAAATTCAAAGCCGCTACAATAAGTAATGCTATCCACACCACAATACTGTTCAAGCTTCTGCTATAAAGTTCACTTGTAATTATAAAAAATATATATCCTATCAAATTTGAACCTGCATCACCCAACATAAACACTTCTTTTATATCACCAATAAAAATAGGCACCAATAAAATCAAAAGTGAAATGCAAAAAGGACTCCAATTAATAAAAAATCCAAAGAGTACTAAGAAAACAAACAGTGCCTTTATACACCTGCCAGGTCGCAAATCAAATAGATTAAACAGGTTCACAGAAAGCGATCCAAAGATTGTGTACAAAACTGCTTTAAACATATCCTCTGTAAGATATAAGATCCCTGTAAAAAGCACAAAAGGAATCACTATCATCTTTAAAAGTCCTGTTGAAAGTTCATGCTCTTTCAAAAGCCTTTTGATATGTCCTTTAAATCCTTTGCTTTTATTATCACCAAATATGTCATCAATAAAACCTACTGCTGAGATAGCCAAAAAGCTCAACCCAATAACTAAAAAATTTATTTTGGAGACATAACAGTATATGAAAAAGGTATAAAAAGTCAATACAAATCCTAAAACAATACCAATACCGCATGGAATTTTTTTACCTTTATAATTTTGTTTGAGTAACCTCTCTTTTTTCTTAAAATACACCACCGAAACATACAGAAACAAAATCTCAGTCAGAATTGACAATGCAAGTATATATGCATAAATTTTTTTACAACCTCCACCATTTAGAAATAAAAACTATAAATATATCCTTTAGCTGATGCAATTTATGTAAAAGATCTCGTACACTTTTCCCTTTTTCATCATGAGTAAAGTCAAATGGAACTTCTACCATCTCATAACCTTTTTTCAGAAAATCTATCAAAGTTGAAACTTCTACACCATATCTTTTAGGAATATACTTTATTTCATCAATTGCAGAAAATGGGATTATTCTCTGACCACTCAAAGAATATTCAACAGTTCTGCCAGTATAAAACTTGACAACAAACTTTGCGAATGCCTTGACAACTCCAAAACCTCTCTTTTTTACATTTATAGGATAACCAATAACAATCTTATTTCCATTGAGAAATACATTTTTTAAAAACTTCTCCACACTCTTTTTATCAACTTTCAAATCACTATCCAAAAGAACTACCTTGTCACATTTTTCATTTTTGAGATAATCAAAAGCAGTCTTCAAAGCTGCACCCTTTCCCTTGTTTTTCCCATGCCTCAATAAAATACACTTCTCATTTGAAATGTTTACCTTTTCTTTTGAACCATCATCAACCACAATTAACCTATCTACAAAAGAAAAACTACCTACCATTTCAATTAATTCATAAAAAGATATAGGCGGATTGTAGGTTGGTATTACAACAGCCACTTTCAAGACTTTTTTCTTCCTCTCTTAGATTGTAAATGAAAATCTCTATTGAGTTGGCAATGTAGCATTTTGATATTTCTCAAGCTCAACAAGCAAACTTGTCCTTCGTTTTTCTAAAGCCTTCTTTGCATCTTCAACATTTATAAAATTGGTAGGTATTACAGAAGTTGCCTCCTTTTTAGTGCCATAATTACCACTATTCCCTCTGATTAGCTCAATTAAAGAAACCCTGCCACTTATCTCATCCACATTGTCAACCGTGCTAAGCCCCATACTTTTATAGTATTCACAATAATTTATCTCGCTGTATGACTGCTGAAGTCCTATTACATTTAAACTGTCTATATCATTTAAAAATTCGACTATCTTTCTATCAAGTTTATTAAAATTATTGTTTTGAGCTGTGTTGCCCCCAGCTAAAATGATGGTATCTGATATTCCTGACAAAAGCCTGTTCTCTTCTATATATCTCTTTTCAACAAGTTTTTTTACCAAATCACTCTTTATATCAAAGACAGAATATATAGCAATATCTTTTATGGCATCATCAGGGAATTTATAATCGCTGAAATCAACTGACAATTCCTTCTCGGTGTTTTCAATATTTAAAAATGAACTTTTGATTTTTATGACCTTGTTTATTTTAACTCCATTTTTCCTCAAAAAATCTATCAAATCATTATAAGAATAATCTGTAGATGTGATTATCAAGCTCACAGCTGACTCAGTCTTTCCTATTTTAAGATAAGCACTCACAAGTGCGTTATTTATCTTATCCTTCTGTGCAATTTGGTTTTTGTACTCATCAATCTCTTTGCTAAGTCTGTCGTTTTCTTTTTTTAAAGCTACAAGATTTTTATCTATTATATTCAGCTGCTGCTGAAACTGTTTTTGAACAAATTTTTCACTGTTCAAGGAAAAACCAATTACAATCCCAATACCCAAGGCAAGAAAGATAGAAGCAATAGTTATTATAAAGTATTTTACTCCTATTCCATTCATTGTTCTTACCTCAAGATTACTCTTAGTTTTAACTGAATCAAATAAAAGAAATACTGAAAAGGAGGAGTTACCATTAAAATTGCCAATATTGGAATTAAAGCAGAAAGTATCAAAACTCCTATATACTTTAGACTTACCCTTTCTGTGTAGAGTTTCGACACACCCCGCGCATCAACAAGCTTTGAACCAATTTTGAGCCTAACCAAAAAGGTACTGGACATACCTTTCCTTCCCTTTTCTAAAAAGTCAAGCATGCTGCTATGTGAACCAACTGAGACTATCAGCTCAGCACCTTTTTCATACGCCAAAAGTAAAGCTACATCTTCACTTGTTCCAGGACATGCAACAACCTTTGCTTGAAGCCCTAAGGACTCAATGCGCTTTAATCCTGGTGCGTATCCGTTTGGATATGAGTGGACAACAATCTCATCGCACATAAATAGACTCTCTTCTGAAACGCTATCCATATCTCCAATTATTATATGAGGTTTAATTTTCTCTTGCAGCAACGCATCTGCAGCACCATCCACTGCTATTATTACAGGTTTTACCTCTATAATATAGTTTTTTATGGCTTTTATATCTTTTTTAAAGCTACTACCACGCGTAACAACGAGAACATGTCTTCCAGCAATCTTGGTCTTGAGCTCAGGCATTTCAAACTGTCCTAATATGAATCCTTTTTCCCTTTTTGCATATTCAAAAGTATTTTCTATAAAATCTTCTAATAGATTTTCCATTTCTTTGAAACTCTTTTGGTAAAAATATTCAAATTCATCTTTTTTCAAGTATTTCGCCATACACAAATACTTACCATTTAGATATATCTTATCTTCTTTAATTTCCAAAAGATCGCCTTCCTTAATTTGGTTAAATATATCTTCACCTAAATCGTCAATAATTGTCACACCATTAGAAAGAAGAATCCTTGCTCCAAGGGCAGGAAATCTTCCTGTAAAGGATTTAGCACAGTTTACTATAATCTTTACTTTCTTTTCTAAAAGCGAATAAGCAGCAACCTCATCAATGTCTTCATGTAATATTACTGGTATATCATCTGGTTTGAGGCGCTTAACTAAATTTTTTGTCTTTCTGTCAATCTTAACCTTTCCTTTTACCATTATTTATCACTCTTATTTTTTTGAAGTTGGGGATTAACAATCTCACGCCATGACAAGTCTCCCCTGTCAAGTGCTTTTATCAAAAGTTCTGCTGTTGCTATATTTGTTGCAAGTGGAATGTTGTGAACGTCGCAAAGTCTCAAAAGAGCATTCACATCTGGCTCATGAGGCTGTGCTGTCAGAGGATCTCTTAAAAATATCACCATGTCTATCTGGTTGTACGCAATCAAAGAGCCTATTTGCTGGTCACCACCAAGCGGCCCTGGTAAAAATCTATGGACCTCAAGTCCAGTTGCTTCTTGAATTAGCCTTCCAGTTGTACCTGTTGCGTATAAAGTGTGTTTCGAAAGTATGAATTTATACGCTATAGCAAACTGAACCATGAGTTCTTTCTTTTTGTCATGCGCAATAAGTGCTATATTCATCTTCTTCACCTCAAAACATAGTTTTTATATTTTCTCTGTAGATATTCTGAACTATCCCAAGCGATGCCATGGAGGTAAGCATAGAACTTCCTCCATAGCTTATAAAAGGTAACGGAATTCCTGTTACAGGCATAATACCAAGTGTCATAGCGATATTTACAAACATTTGGAAACCGAACATTCCAGCAATTCCTGCTACAATATATGAACCAATCTTATCTTTACAGTCAGATGCTATTTTGATTAGATTTATAATCAACAATGAGTAAAGTACTATTATTATTACGCATCCAATAAATCCTATTTCCTCACCTGCAACTCCAAATATAAAGTCTGATTCTTTGACAGGTAGATAATTTAACCTATTTATAGTACCCATAAAAAGCCCTTTTCCAAATAGTTTACCAGAGCCTATTGCAATTTTTGAATACATGACTTGCCAACCTTTACCTAATGGATCAAGCTCTGGGTTAAACAAAATTCTCACTCTATCCTTTTGATAATCAAGAAGTATAAACTCCCACGCAATGGGTATGAACACAGCAAGTGCCCCCATTGCTATATAAAAGTACCGAAGGCTTAAACCTGCTACAAACAGAATTGTCACAATTATTGCAACAAAGACCGAAGCTGTTCCTAAGTCAGGTTGTTTGAGAACAAATACTATAGGTATGATAGCAAAAAACAAAACTTTTGCAAGATTTTTAAAAGCATTAATGTTTTCTTGCATTGAAACAACCTTTGCAAAAAATATTACCATTAAAAGCTTAGAAATCTCAGATGGCTGGAACGATAAAGGTCCAATCTTAATCCACCTTTGGCCGCCCAACACATTTATTCCGTTGATATCAACATAAAGAAGTAGTCCTATTATTATCAAATAAATAATAACATAAAAGTTGGTCAGAATTCTATAGTCAATTATTGAAAATACAAAAAATAGAACAAAACCTAAACAAAACCAAATAACTTGGGATACTACCAGCTTATACTTACCTGTGTCAAGTATATTGCTTGCACTTGCAATCAACACAAAACCTATGACACACAGCAAAATCATCAATACTATTAAAAAAACATTATACCTTTTTTTTATTGTTTCCTCATTCTGAACAATCATCAATTTTCAGCCTCATCATTAATAATTTCTGATTTTTTAACAGACTTAATTGGTATATTTGCAATCAAAGCAGGTACAAATTCACCTTTTTGCTCAGAGGGAGTTCTTGTTATCTGAATCTCCAATAGTTTATCATCAATTACTATATATTTTTGTATCGCATTCAGTATTTCATTTTTAATAAGCTCTAATAGCTCAGGCGAGACATTTGCCCTGTCATGGATTAAAACAAGTTTTAACCTTTCCTTTGCAATGTCTTTTGAAGATTGCTTGTTAAAAAACTTGTTAAAAAATTCAAACATTAACAATTCCTCCTATGAGTTATTTAAACCAAACAATCTCTTTATTTTGCCAAAAAAACCTAAGTTTTCTTCATTGCTCACAATAGGAATATCCTCACCTAATATTCTTCGTGCTATATTCCTATACTCCTGTCCTGCTCTTGATTTTTCGTCTGTCACAATTGGTTCTCCTTTGTTTGTAGAGATAATGATCTTCTCATCGTCTGGAATAATCCCTAAAAGGCTAATTGACAATATCTCTAAAATGTCATCAATGTCCATCATATCCCCTCGTTTTACCATGTCAAATCTAATCCTGTTAATGATAAGCTTTGGGTTATGTAATTCATAAGCCTCTAAAAGACCAATTATTCTATCAGCATCTCTGACAGCTGAAACCTCAGGAGTTGTTACAACAATTGCCTTATCTGCACCAGCAATTGCATTTTTGAAACCTTGTTCAATTCCAGCTGGACAGTCAATTAAAATAAAATCAAAATCTTTTCTAAGTTCATTACACAGAGTTTTCATCTGTTCAGGTGAAACAGCAGTCTTATCCTTTGACTGAGCAGCTGGCAGAAGATAAAGTCCTTCAAACCTTTTGTCTTTGACCAAGGCTTGTTTTGGCTTGCATCGTCCTTCCACAACATCAACTATGTCAAAGACTATTCGATTCTCTAAACCCATAACAACATCTAAGTTTCTAAGACCAATGTCTGCATCAATTAAAAGAACCTTTTTACCAAGTATACTCAAGTAAGTCCCCACATTGGCAGTGGTTGTTGTTTTACCAACACCACCTTTACCAGATGTAATTACATATACCTCTCCCATTCTTTAAAACTCTCCTTTTTATTAAGTTTTTAAAATTGACTTACAGGCTTTATTACAATTGTGTCATCTTCAATGTACGCAACTTCTGGGACTCTTTCTTGCTCTTGATTCTGTTCGTCAGGTGCTCTGGCAATTATATTTGCAATTCTAATTTGAACGGGATTCATCTCAATGGCGAACACAACTGCATCTTTGTTGCCTGATGCTCCTGCATGCGCCACACCTCTCAAAGCTCCTAATATAATAATGTTATTTGCTGATATGACTTCAGCCCCTGGGTTTACATCCCCAATTATTATTATATCCGTATCTGATTTTACAACCTGCCCTGACCGTAACGTACCTTTGTATATTTTTGCATCTTTAGAACTGGTTGAAAATAACATCTTCTTCTCATCTGACTCATTTGACATTGGCACAAGGTGATGAAAGTTAATTTCGTCCCACGGGAATATTATATCATGTACTCCTCCAAATGTCTTCATGATATCTATCAATTTTTGCAATTCATAACTATTTAGTCTTCTTCCTATAAATTGAATTGGAATTTCATAGCCTGAAAAGAAGTTTTTACCATTAACAATCTTCTGCTTAAAGTAATCACAAATGGTATCAAAATCACAGCTATTGTCCAAAATAACAGCTATTCCTTTCCCAAAACCTTTCAATACAACTGGTTCACTCAAACCTGTTTCCCCCTTTTAATGCGATGTAGCGCCTTGCCCATTTTGCAAGTCAAAATAGCTATCAATTATATCCCTTGCAACATATGCAGCATAAGAACCATGTCCACCATTTTCTAACACAATAGCAAAGGCAATTTGCGGATCATCGTAGGGAGCAAAACCGACAAACCAACCATGTGCATCCGAAGAGGTAGAATACTGTGAAGTACCTGTCTTTCCTGCAACAGTAAAAGGCAAATTTTTAAACGCTTGTCTTGCCGTACCTCCTTCTTCAGTTGTGACACTCTTCATCCCTTCAAAAACTGCTTGTTTTGTAGCAAGCGACATATTGACCCTACTCAAAACCTTTGGTTTTGAATTGTAAATAACCTTTCCATTTGCATCAACAATTTTATCTATCAGATTTACCTGATACCTTGTTCCGCCATTTGCAACAGTTGCAATAAAGCTAGCCATCTGAACGGGAGTAAATGCATTTATAGACTGACCAATTGCTGCTAAAACTGTGTCACCAGGATACCATGGCTGGTTGAATATATTCTTCTTGTTTTCCTCATTTGCAAGAATACCATTGGACTCTCCATCAAGTTGGATATTTGTTTTTCCGCCCAGTCCAAACAAATTGGCATACTTGTCAATCCTGTCAATTCCAAGCCTTCTACCAGTTTCATAAAAAAACACGTTGCACGAAACTTTCAATGCATTGACAACATCTACCCATCCGTGTGTTCTGCGGTACCTATTCCACAGCCAACAAGCTGGCATAAAACCAGATTTTGCATAGTACATGTATCGGCCCGTATCTAATATTTTCTCGTTGGGTTTTATCACACCTTCTTGCAAGCCTGCTATTGCCGTCAAAATCTTAAAAGTTGAACCAGGTGGATAAACACCTGCAATAGCTCTATTAAACATTGGCCTGTTAGGGTCATTTATTAGTTTATTCCACTCATTTATTGTAATTCCTTTTATAAATATGTTTGGGTCATAAGAAGGATAGCTTGTGAGTGCAAGGACATTTCCTGTTTTTACATCAATCACAACAGCTGCTCCTGCTGTTGCCTTTGGGAATCTTTCTCCAAACTCTCCGTTTCTTATTTTTTCTAATACATTTTTGAGCGAGTTATAAGTAACCTGCTGCAATTTGTCATCAATTGTGAGGTAAATATTTGCTCCTTTTATTGGCTCTTTTTCAACCTTGACATTATTTATTCTCCCAAACTTGTCAACTTCAATAAGCTGTATTCCATCTTTGCCACGCAAATAATCTTCATATTTCTTTTCTATTCCCTCAACGCCAATGAGACTGTCTGCTGAATATCCTTTGTCTCTTAACTTTTCATATTGCTCTTGTGTAATTTTCCCTACTCTTCCTACGACAAAAGCATTATAAACTGCATCTTTATAAACTCTTACTGCCTTCACATCTATGTTGACAAAAGAAAATTCTTTTCGTCTTTCCTCTATTTGTGCAATAGTTTTCATTGAAATATCTATTGCTATTGTAACAGGTTGGTACATCTGATAATAATTGTAAAATAACATATCCTCAATTGCCATAACCTGAAGGGTCAGGTTCAAATCAAGATTGTCTGGGATGTAAAACCTTTTTCTAAGAAGATTAAATGCTTGCTCAGCGGTATAATTTAAAGGTATATTCCTGTCCTTTTTCCATTGGTATTCAACCTTTTTAGCAAGTTTTTTGTCATTTATACCAAAGTCAAATCTTATAGGATTTATAGCAATCTTGAACTGATTTAATATCTTGTCGTTATTTTTATTTAAAATCTTAACAATTTCAATGATCTTTCTTGTAAACTCCTTCTTCTCCTCTTCTGTTCTAAGCTGCTGAGTTTTTAAAATCTGCAGGACATATGCTGGTCTGTTGTCAGCAAGAGGCCTTCCGTTTCTATCAAAGATGATTCCCCTTGGCGCCTCTAAATTTGCTTTTTGCATAATTCTTCTCTCTGAAACCTCATAATAATAGTTGCCCTTGATTATCTGAAGATAACCTAACCGAATAATTAAGATAGTTGTCATGCATATAAAAAGTATGTATAAAAATGTCCACCTATTGAAAACTTTCTTTTCTCTTAATTTTTCAATGAATAATATCTTCATTCTTCTTTTAAATTTCTCCCCTTTTTAAGTCTGAGAAGATATTTACTCTCTTTTGATATAACAAGGTAAATAAATATTCCAGATATTGAGTCTAAAATGAACTGAATCACTGAGGTACTTAAAATCAAAGACACATTAGGTATGGTTTTGTTTACATAGCTCTCTATTAAATACTGTAAAAGATTTTTAGACAGCAAAAAGCTGAAAAGATAGATTAAAAAGATTTCTATTCTCTCCAAATAGATCCTCTCTTTTAATCGTTTGTTTACAAATAGGAGCGCAACCATTAGGAAGACATCTATAAAAAAGCTGTTGGTAAATATGGAACAAAATATAAAAATTAAAATCATATTTGCAATTAGAGCATCAGTAAACTCAAAAAAAATTACATTACACACAAGAAGTGGAATGTACAATAATATTGAATTTCCCTTTATATACACAATTTCTTGTAAAACCGTCTGCAGCACAGTCGCTCCAATTATATTTGCACCGTATAATATTACCTTATTTTTAAACAATTCACCTAACACCTACCGAAAAATTTATACCTTTTACTTTTTTTAGTACCATGACATACTCTATATTTTCGATATCTACTGCAGGCTTTATTAGTATGTTCTTCGTAAGTTCAAACTTGTCATTTTTTATTTGGACAATCTTTCCTATAACAATGCCTTTTGGAAATATCTCACCCATTCCAGATGTAATGACAACATCATTTACTTTGACCTTCGAATCTTTTGAAACATATTTCAGTTCACAAAGCCCTTTTCCCATAAGGTTAAGATTTCCCCTTACAACTCCAATATCCCTTGTTCTTACAACCATGGCAGATGCCGAGAAATCTGCATCTAATAAAGTCTCAACCTTTGCCCAATTCAGGCCACAGTCAACAATACTACCAACTAAGCCTCGGTTGTTTACAACCACCATATTCTTTCTAATTCCATCTTTCAAACCTTTGTCTATAATAAAATAACTTAACCACCCCTCAGACGACCTGAGTGTGACCCGTGCCACTTCATAATCAGCAGCTGTTTCAATTTGATTTTTAAGCCCAAGAAGTTCTTTTAACTTTTTGTTTTCACTTTTTATTTCTTCAATTGTTACTCTATCAGTGCTTAGTTTGTCAAGCTGTTCTTTTAAATGTTTATTTTCGGCAATAATCTGATTCAAATGTGTAATACCATTTATATATTCCTTTATACTTCTAATTATTTTAACAACCTTAGAATTGACAGGAACATAGCCATCTTTCATCTTTTTCGAAATTATATTTGAGCCATAGTTTTGGATAGAAATTATAGTTGCAATAATGCTAAACAAAAAAGACACTATAATAATTATTGCAATGAAAACATTCTTTTTCAAAACATTTCATCCTCCACTATCTTGAGCTCCTATTAATCATAACCTTCTGCAATGTTTCAAGCTCTTCTAACGCCTTTCCTGCTCCAAGCGCAACACAGTCAAGTGGTCTTTCTGCTATGTGAACAGGCAAACCTGTCTCTTGCTTAATTAGCTTATCAAGCCCTTTTAAAAGTGCTCCTCCACCTGTTAACATTATCCCCCTTTCCATAATGTCTGCTGCAAGCTCAGGAGGAGTCTTCTCAAGGGTCTGTTTAATTGCATCAACTATTGCCATAACAGGTTCTCTTAAGGCATCCCGTATCTCAGATGAAGAAACCTTTATTGTCTTTGGAAGGCCAGTTATTAAGTCTCTCCCTTTAATTTCATACCATTCTTCTTTTTCCAATGGATATGCTGAGCCAATTTTTATTTTTATTTCTTCTGCTGTTCTATCACCAATCATAAGATTGTATTCTTTCTTTATATAATTTGAAATAGCTTCATCAAACTCATCACCAGCAATTCTCAAAGATTTGCTGGTCACAATACCACCAAGCGAGATTACTGCAACCTCAGAAGTCCCACCGCCAATATCAACCACCATACTCCCTGCTGGCTCGTCAATCGGAAGACCAGCACCAATTGCTGCTGCCATTGGCTCTTCCATTATATAAACCTCTTTTGCACCTGCTTTATATGCTGATTCCTCTACTGCTCTTCTTTCAACCTCAGTCACTCCTGATGGGACACAAATAACCACTCGTGGCTTAAGACCCAACAAAGATTTTTTGTATGCTTTTTCTATAAAGTATTTTAGCATAACCTGAGTTGTATAAAAATCCGCAATAACTCCATCTTTTAGCGGTCTGATAGCTACAATATTTCCAGGTGTTCTTCCAATCATTTCTTTTGCTTCATTGCCAACCGCTAAAATTTTTCCTGTATCCTTTTGAACAGCAACAACAGAAGGCTCGTTTACAACAATGCCCTTGCCACGTAAATGAACCAATGTATTTGCTGTGCCCAAGTCAATTCCTAAATCTCTATAAAGCGACTTTAATAATCCCATTATAACTCTCCTTTCATCAAGTCATATCCTAATTTTTGTAGCATGGTGTTTAGCTTGTACAGGGGAAGACCAACAACATTGTAAAAACAACCCTCTACCTTTTCAACTATCAAACTTCCAAAACCTTGAATCGCGTATGCTCCTGCCTTGTCAAAAGGTTCACCTGTCTTTATATATCTTAATATCTCTTCGTCACTCATCTGTTTTATATAAACATAACTTTTTTCAAAGTCAACTAAAATTTGGCGACAACTATCATCAATTATGCAGACACCTGTAAAAACTGTATGGCGTTTGGCGCTTATCTTTTTTAACATGTAAAAAGCTTCCTCTTCATTTGATGGTTTGCCAAGAATAGTGCCTTCTATGAAAACAATTGTATCGGCTGAAATTATTAAAGAATCTTTTGCACTCTCACCAAGCCTCCTGAAAACCTCTTCAGCTTTTTTCTTAGCTAAATTCATCGCATTTTTCTCTGGTGGTAAGTCAGGGTCAATAATTTCATCTACATTTGAAGGAACTATATCAAACTTTATTCCAAATTGTTTTAAAAGTTCTATTCGCCGTGGGGAAGAAGATGCAAGTATCACTTTCTTCAATTTCGAAATATAACCCCTTTCGCTTTTTTTTGAAATTATAACCTCACTTTTAGTTTGTGGTAAAATTGAGACCTCTGATAATTTATTATATCATTTAAATGTTGCAAAAAAAATAACTTTCGATAAAAAAAGAAGCTGGCAAATGAACAAACCAGCTTCTTCCAGGAAATTGTAAGATATTCTTATGGCTCCTTTTTAATACAATGGTCTTCTTTTGTAATGTGTATGAAGTATATGATGTGCTTTTTCACTATTTGGATGTTCTAAGAATTCATCGTAAAGTCTCTTAATAGTTGGATTTTCATGAGACTTTCTTATTGGCAGTGACCTATCCTCGTCATATATAGCACTTGCTCTGAGTTTTGCAACATCTACCCTTTCTCTTACCTTTGCTGGGATAATTGGCTGGCCACCGCCCATTATACAACCACCAGGACATGCCATGATTTCTATAAAGTGATATTCCTTTTCACCGTTTTTAACCATCTCAAGCAGTTTCTTTGCATTAGCAAGCCCGTGTGCAACTGCAGCCTTTATCTTCATTGTACCAACATCAATTTCTGCCTCTCTAATTCCTTCCAAACCACGAACCTGTGTAATTTCTACATTTTCAAGTGGCTTCCCTGTCAAAATCTCGTATACTGTTCTAAGTGCTGCTTCCATTACACCACCTGTTGTGCCAAAAATGACACCTGCACCTGTTGCATCACCCATTGGATCGTCAAAATGATTGTCTGGCAGGTTAACAAAATCTATTCCTGCTTCCTTTATCATCCGAGCAAGTTCTCTTGTTGTCAGCACAGCATCTACATCAGGATATCCACTTGCTGCAAGCTCTTCTCTTTGCGCTTCAAACTTTTTGGCTGTGCATGGCATTATGGAGACTACAAACATGTTAGCAGGATCAATTCCCATCTTCTGCGCATAGTATGTCTTCAAAATTGCTCCAAACATCTCATGTGGAGATTTGCAAGTTGATAAATTGTCTAAGAATTCTGGGAAGTAGTGTTCACAGAATTTTATCCATCCAGGTGAGCATGAAGTAATAAGCGGAAGCTTCCCACCATTTTTGATTCTATTTATAAGCTCTGTGCCTTCTTCCATGATTGTAAGGTCTGCACCTGTGTCTGTGTCAAATACCTTGTCAAATCCAAGCATCTTAAGAGCTGTTACCATCTTACCTGTCACACGGGTCCCAATCGGAAGACCAAATTCCTCACCAAGCGCAACTCTTACAGCTGGTGCTGTTTGAACAACAACATATTTGTTCTTATCAGCCAAAGCCTTCCATACGATGTCAGTAGAATCCTTTTCACGAAGTGCCCCGACAGGGCATGCTTGGATACACTGACCACACATTGTACATGCAACATCATTTAAACTTCTGTCAAACGCTGTTGAGACAACTGTTCTGAAACCTCTATAGTTTGCATTTATAACACCAACTTCTTGGACATTTCTACATACATTAATACATCTTTTGCAAAGTACACATTTGTTCGGGTCTCTAACAATTGAAGGTGAAAAGTCGTCAAGTGGCCGTCTTATATTTTCACCTTCATATCTTATCTGCTTTACGTTTAAATCCTCAGCCAGTCTTTGAAGTTCACAATTGCCACTCCTTATACATGTTAAGCAGTTTCTGTCATGGTTGGACAAAATCAGCTCAAGATTAACCTTTCTTGCTCTTCTTACTCTTTCACTGTTTGTGATAACCTCCATACCTTCTGACACAGGATAAACACAAGCTGCTTGCAAGCTCCTTGCACCTTTTATTTCAACAACACACATCCTACAAGCGCCAATCTCATTTATACCTTTTAAGTAACAAAGGGTTGGAATTTCAACTCCTGCCTCACGTGCTGCTTGCAAAACAGTGTAGTCCTTTGGTACCTGAAGTTTCTTGCCATCTATTGTTATATTCACCATCTCCATTTGTTGTACCCTCCTTCTTAAGCCTTCTTAGAGATTGCTTTGAATGGACATTTTTCTATACATACTCCACACTTAATACACTTTTCTTGATCAATCTCAAACGGCTTTTTAATCTGCCCAGTTATAGCATTTGCAGGACAGTTCTTAGCACAGATACCACAGCCTTTGCAAAGATCTTTGTCAATTACAATTCTTAAAAGTGCCTTACATGCCCCTGCTGGACATCTCTTTTCTTTGACATGTGCTTCATATTCATCTCTAAAGTATCTGAGTGTACTCAAAACTGGATTTGGTGCTGTCTGACCAAGTCCACAAAGAGCGCTGTCCTTAATTGAATATGCAAGCTCTTCTAACTTCTCTAAATCCTCTTCTGTCCCGTTTCCACTTGTAATCTTTTGCAAAATCTCAAGCATTCTTCTTGTTCCTATTCTACATGGTGGACACTTTCCACATGACTCATCAACTGTGAACTCTAAGAAGAACTTTGCTATATCAACCATACAGGTATCTTCATCCATTACAATCATGCCACCAGAACCCATCATTGTACCAAGAGCTGTGAGTGAGTCAAAGTCAATTGGTGTATCCATAAGTGATGCAGGAATGCATCCACCAGATGGTCCACCTGTCTGAACAGCTTTGAATTTCTTACCACCTGGTATTCCACCGCCAATGTCTTCGACTATTTCTCTTACAGTTGTCCCCATTGGAACTTCAATAAGTCCTGTGTTGTTGACCTTTCCAACAAGTGCAAATACCTTTGTACCCTTGCTCTTTTCTGTTCCGATTGATGCAAACCACTCTGGTCCTTTGAGGATTATCACAGGAATATTTGCATACGTCTCAACATTGTTCAAAAGTGTTGGTTTGCTCCAAAGTCCCTTTACAGCTGGGAATGGTGGTCTTGGTCTTGGCTCTCCACGATGACCTTCAATTGATGTCATTAAAGCTGTCTCCTCACCGCAAACAAATGCACCAGCACCAAGTCTTATCTCTATATCAAATTCAAAGTCTGTTCCCAAAATATTCTTGCCCAGAAGCCCATACTCTCTTGCCTGGTTTATCGCAATCTCAAGTCTCTTGACAGCCAGCGGATATTCAGCCCTGACGTAAACATAGCCTTGTTTTGAGCCAATTGCATAACCAGCAATTGCCATAGCCTCAATAACAGAATGTGGGTCACCCTCTAAGATGCTCCTATCCATGTACGCACCAGGGTCACCTTCGTCAGCATTGCAGACAACATACTTAACATCACCTGGTGCTTTTGCTGCAAATTCCCATTTCAAACCTGTTGGGAATCCACCGCCACCTCTTCCTCTTAAGCCCGACCTTTTTACCCAGTCAATTACCTGCTCTGGAGTCATCTCTGTCAAGACCTTTGCTAAAGCTTTGTATCCGTCGTATGCTATATACTCTTCAATGTTTTCTGGATTTATAACACCGCAGTTTCTAAGAGCAATTCGCATCTGCTTTTTGTAGAACTTGACTTCATTTAAGGACCTTATCTGGCCTTCTTCAAGTGACTCTTTATACAAAAGCCTTTTTACTATTCTTCCTTTTAAAAGATGTTCTTCCACAATCTCTTTTACATCAGAGTCTGCAACCTTACTATAGAATGCACCTTCGGGATAGACAATGACAATCGGACCTTCTGCACAAAGTCCAAAACATCCCGTACGAATTACTTGAACCTCATCTTTTAAGTTGAAATTTTCTATCTCTTTCAAAAATGCATCATATATCTTGTCTGACCCACCTGATGTACAACCTGTCCCACCACATACAAGAACATGTGCTCTATATAATGGCATTATTGCTTACCTCCCTTTTATTTGTTTGCTTCTTTATTTTCTTCATAGCCAATTGTGTATTCATAAACTGGCTTTCCATTCACAATATGCTCAGCAACAACTTTTGAAACTTTTTCAGGTGTCATTTTTACATATGTTACCTTCTCTTTGTTTGGCTCATATACTTCTACAATTGGCTCATATTTGCAAAGACCTATACAGCCAGTCTGAACAACTGTTACATTCTTAAGATTTCTTTTTTGAATCTCCTCAACAAACTTTAGCATAACAGGTCTTGCACCTGCTGCTATTCCACATGTTGCCATACCAACTACTATTCTGATTCCCTCTCCTTGCTGTTTTCTAAATTCAAGCTCTTCCAATGCCTTTTTTCTTATCTCTTCAAGTTCCTGAATAGACTTAATCATTGAAATTCGCACCTCCAAATAAATTTGATAACCCTCTTGAGAGCTCTTCCTTAATAAACTCTTGTACACTTGGCAAATTGAGAGGTACATCATCTCCAAGAACACTTTTTAGCTTATTTGTATCAAAAACAAACTCTTTTTTGTCAGCTCTGTGCACATAAACAAAATCCACATCTGGCGCACCACATATCAAAAGTAGGAGAGTATCAACAATATTTCCAAGTGGTGGCCTGTCAATGTGCGAATGCTGAAGCTTAATTTTTACTTTTGTGCCATTTTCAGATGACTCAATAAAAAGCTTTCCATTACAGTCTTTTGCAAGCTGTGAGGCAAGTGCCAAACCAAGTCCTACCTTTCTTGTCTTCCTTGTAGTATAAAAAGGATTTGTCACCTCATTTATTAACTCTTTTGGTATACCTCTCCCATTGTCTTCAATCGAGATCGAAAATATATCATTTTCTAAATCTTCGACAATCTCAATCTTGACAAACGTTGCCCCAGCTTCAATTGAATTTTGCACAAGGTCAAGGATATAAAGTGAAAGTTCGTTCAACCAAATCACCCTATTTTATTCTTATCACACAGACATTTTGTTAAGTTAATATCTTGACAAGATATTTTCAATATCTTCAGGTGCTAATTTCCCATAGACAGTGTTATCAATTACAACAACAGGTGCAAGTCCACAAGCTCCTAAGCATCTTGTTGCTTCAATAGAGAATTTCCCATCTTCAGTTGTGCCACCAACGTCAATCTTTAATAGCTCTTTTAATTTCTCCAAAATTTTATCTGCACCTTTTACATAGCAAGCAGTTCCCATGCATACACTAATCTTGTGATCCCCTGTTGGTTTTAATGTAAACCTTGTATAAAATGTTGCTACCCCATAAACCTCTGCCATTGGTATGTTCAGACCCTCTGCAATTCTCTTTTGTACCTCGTATGGCAAGTATCCAAATAGCTCTTGTGCCTCATGCAAAACAGGAATTAGAGCACCTCTTCTTGATTTGTTTTTTTCAATAATTTCATCAAGTTTTTTGAAATTTTCCTCGGTCAGATTTTTGCCTTGGCAACAAGACATTAAATCGCATCCCCCTTCTATTGTTAGAAATTTAACATATTCAATTACACCTACTTTCACTATTGTAACATATAATAGGGTATAAATGAAGTATAAATTTTGGAGAATTTACTTGAAAAATATTGTATACAGTATATCACTTTCAATAAAAAATTCCTTTTCGTTAATATCCCACAGATGATGTGCATCAGAGGAGTGTAAAAAGATATACCTGCTATCTTTCGGCAAAAACTTTGAAAATTCAAATTCGTTGACTTTTGAGACTTCAAGAATTGAAACATCTTTTAGTTCATCTGGTAATGTCCCCAGCCTTCCAATTATTCCATAGGATTGTCTATTGATATGAGCTGGAACAAAAATCATATTGTAAAACTTTGAAATTTCATAAACTTGAGATATACTTAAATTCAGTGGTTGTAGCAGGAGTTTTTCGTAGCTTCCGACAATATTGTCTTCCTTGTCCACTAAGAACTGATTTCCATATATATCCTCTCTCAAGGCTACGTTTGGAAGATTTTCTTCAATAATCTCTTGAAACTCTTCCACTACAGAGAAATCTTTGAAATATAAAAGAACATGGACTTCTTCACAAGTTTCTATCTCAACACCAGGGATAAATAAAATCCCAAGATGTTTTGCAACCTCTGAGAACTCTTTTAAATTCAATGTAGAATTATGGTCTGTTATGGAAATTACATTTAGTCCCTTTATCTTTGCCATGTTTATTATATTATTTGGGGTCATGTCATTGTCAGCACAGGGTGAGAGTGCAGAGTGAATATGCAGGTCATAATAAAGTTTCATTTTGACCTTCCTTCTCTTGAAGAATTAGTAATTTTGCAGTCTCAAAATGAGAAAGCTCGGTTGTGAAAATAGGAATATTTTCCTGTTTAGATTTTTGAAGCATATTGGCATCTGGCTTTACTCCTTCTGTTAATATGATAGCCTTCACATCTCTCAAAGTTGCCACTGCAATGACATTTATATTGTTCTGAATTGTAATCCAAATGCTATTGTCTTTGATATGTGAAATTGCAAAGCTTAAAACATCTCCAATATACACATTTTCATACACATCATTATCTCTAATAACATCATTCACAAGGTTAAAATATTTTCTTAGGTACGCAACTCTTGGCATTTATTCCTCATCCCTTTCAAGTGATGGTGGTAGTTTATTCGAAAGCTCAACCATTTTATTTGCAAGCTCTTTAATATTTTCACGAAGGATAAAGATACAATCTGTATCGTTTGCCAAGCCTCTGACTATGTCCTCTGCAAGGGTTTTGCATGTTGGAGAACCACATGCGCCACAGTCCAAACCAGGCAAAATTTTTAATATCTCATTTACTCTCTCATACTTTTTCATAGCCTCTTCGATGTCAGAATCAAGTTCTAATACAGGGTTTGCCTCCAATTCTTTTCTAAACAAAAGGTCTTCCATCTTTATTCCAACGTCATTGACAATTTTTCGAGTATTTTCTTCTAACATTTGAGCTTTGTCTGCAAGTTTAGAAGACCACTTTTTGATTCTATTCTTGGCAACATATGGATTTTCTACCGTCAACGGCCCACCAACACAACCTCCACTACATGCAAGTCCTTCAAAGTAAATAATATTATTCAGCCTTCCATTCTCAATCTCTTCCAAAACCTTTATAACATTATGAATCCCATCCACATTTACATACTCATCAATTCCCAAAGCTAAACTTTCTCCACCAGAGGCTGCCCATCCAATTCCTTTTCCGGATGCAATAGAAATAGGCTTCGCATCTTTTATACTTTTTAGCTTGCTTCTAACAAGTCCATAGATATCTTTGATAGCAATTACTCCATCAACATATGACTTTTCAAATCCAAGAGGCAAGTTTACGTAAGTCATCTTTGCTGCACAAGGTGAGATGAAAAAAGCACCTATCCTATCCATCTCAATGCCTTTTTGCTTGTTTATTCTCTTTTTTGCGAGGTGGGCAGCAACCTCCATTGGAGAAGCAAGTGGGAGGATATTATCAATCAAATCTGGGAATTTTGTCTGGATAAGCCTTACCACTGCTGGGCAGGCAGAAGAAATTATGGGTCTTTTATCTCTCTTTTTTGAAATAAACTCCTTTGTAAACTCTGTTACAATCTCTGCTGCTTTTGCCACTTCAAATATGTCGTCAAATCCTATTTCTAACAATGCATGTAATAGTTTATTGATATCATCTGTTTCAAATTGAGCATAAAATGAGGGTGCTGGTAGAGCAACTTTATATTCGTATTTTTTTATATCATCTAAACTATTTGTTACAGCATATTTTGCGTGATACGGGCATGTTCGTATACACTCACCACAGTCTATACATCTTTGATCGATAATTCTGGCTTTTGAACTTCTCACTCTTATTGCTTCTGTTGGACACTTTTTAATACAATTTGTACACCCTCTGCACTTCTCTCTGTCAAGCATTATCGAATGCAGATTAAAAGGCATTTTAAAATTCACTTCCTTAAAAGAATATTAAGATAATTTAAATTATTTGTTGAACACGACCATATACACCCTTGTTCCACTGCCTTTTTGGGACTCAATCTCAAAATGATCAGAATATTTTTTCATATTAGGAAGACCCATACCCGCGCCAAATCCTAAGTTTCTTATTTCTTCAGGAGCTGTCGAGTACCCTTCCATCATTGCAAGTTCAACATTCTCTATTCCAGGGCCTCTGTCTTCAGCAATTATTTCAATCTTGTCTTTTGAGATGATGGCTTTCAAAATTCCACCTACAGAATGTATAACAATATTCATCTCTGCTTCGTATGAAATGATGGCAACCTTTTTCAAAATTTCAGGCTTAACTCCCAACTTTTTTAAAGCATCCTTAATCTTGCTTGAGGCCTCTCCAGCTAATACAAAATCTCCAGCTTTGATGTCAAACTCCATTGAAAGCAGCATCTTTTCAGCACCTTTCTTTTCCCAACCCATTTTCATAGAGTATTCCACATGCCTGAAACATTGGAAAGTCTGTAGAGTAAAGAGCTATGCATTTTTCTTTTGCCAACTTCAACATCTCTTCTGAGGGTTGCTTTCCACGAACAATTATAACAGCCTTTATATCCATCATTTCAGCTGTACGAATAACCTGAGGATTGACAAGACCAGTAAGTAGAATTACCTTTTCCTTTACAAAGGCTAAAACATCACTCATCAAATCAGAACCACAAGCATTTAAAAATTCTTCTTCAGAAAGTTCTTGAGGCTCAAAAAAAACCTTACATTTTAAAAGATCTTTTATTTTTGATAATTTCATAACTTTAAAAACCTCCATCCAACTTCATATTCTTTTTCCTCCTAAAGATTCAAAAGCTTCACTGACAACCTCTTGCACCTTACCTTCTGTTAATACATTTTGCGGAAAATCTTCTTGTTTGAGGCAAAGTAAATATTCAATGTTTCCTTCTGGACCTTTAATAGGAGAGTACGTCAAGCCTTTTATGCTAATACCTAAGGAGAAATAACAATCAATCACCTTTTTAATAACACGAACATGTGTTTGACTTGACCTTACGACTCCTTTTTTCCCAACCTCCTTCCTTCCTGCTTCAAATTGAGGCTTTATTAGCAAAATGCCTTCAGTACCTTTTTCCATAAACTCCTTTATTTTATGTGCTATAAGCGTCAATGAGATGAATGAAACATCACATACAACTATATCAATTCTATCAGGTATCTTTTCTCTCTCAAAATACCTAAAATTTGTTTTCTCAAAATTGATAACTCTTTGATCTTCTCTTAGCTTCCATGCAAGCTGGCCATAGCCAACATCAACACAGTAAACTTTCTTTGCACCATGCTGCAAAAGGCAGTCTGTAAACCCACCTGTAGATGCTCCAATGTCTAAGGCAATTTTTCCTGAGACATCTATACTAAAAAAATTCAATGCCTTTTCAAGTTTAAGTCCGCCTCTGCTCACATACTTAAGTTGTTCTTTTACTACAATCTGAGCATTACAATCAATTAGCTCTCCAGCCTTTTCAATCTTTTGATTGTTCACATAGACATTTCCACTCAAGATAAGTGCTTTTGCTTTTTCGCGTGACTCTGCAAAACCTTTCTCAACAAGCAAAATATCTGCTCTCTTTTTCAATTTACTATCAACTCCATAATGGCATTTTTCAAATTCTCTTTGTCTAAACCAAGCAAAGAATAAAGTTCACTAATTGACCCGTGCTGAACGAATCTGTCCGGAAGTCCAATATGTTTTACCAAATTCTTGCTATTGATTTCACCAATGATACCCTTTATTTTTTCGCCAAGACCACCAACTACAGTATTATCTTCAACAATTAATATTTTCCTGTGAGTTTTTGCTATTTTTTCTATAAATTTAGCATCTAAAGGTTTTAAAAATCTTACATTTATCAGCGTTATGTTCAAATTGTTTTCTTTAATAATATCATACAACATTGAAACATGTCTTCCAACTGTAAAAATAGCCAAATTACTGCCTTCTACTAATATTTCAGACTTGCCAAATAAAATTGGTTCATAAACCCCAACAATCTTGGTTGTTCCTCTTGGATACCTTATTGCAATAGGTCCATCATGGTATGCTGCGGCAAAGTCTAACATCATTTCAAACTCTTTTGTATCCTTTGGAGCCATCACTGTTAAGTTTGGTATTAATGTCAAATACGATATATCAAAGCTGCCGTGATGTGTCTCGCCATCTTCGCCAACAAGTCCTGCCCGGTCTACACAAAATACCACATTCAAGTTTTGAAGACACACATCGTGAATAATTTGGTCAAATGCTCGTTGTAGAAATGTAGAATATATTGCCACAAATGGTTTGAAACCTTCCTTTGCAAGGGCTGCTGCAAACGTCACAGCATGTTCTTCGGCAATCCCAACATCAAAAAATCGCTCTGGATACATCTTCGCAAACTTAGTAAGCCCTGTTCCATCAGGCATAGCAGCCGTTATTCCCACAATCTTTTGATTTTCCTTTGCAAGTTCGCATAACTTGTCTCCTAATACTTCTGAAAAACTTTTGGAATTTGTATCTGTTAAATGATTGCCTGTCTCTATGTCAAATGGTGGAACACCATGATACTTTTCAGGGAACCTTTCAGCATGTTCATATCCTTTTCCTTTCTGTGTGACAATATGAACCAAAACAGGTTTTGTCAAATTTTTAACATTTTCAAAAACTTCACACATCTTCTTTATGTCATGTCCGTCAATCGGTCCATAATATTCAAAGCCTAGAGCTTCAAAAAGCATACCCGGAAAAAGTATATATTTAAGACCACCTTTTAGTTTTCTTACCAATTGATTAAGTTTTTCTCCAACAAAGGGTATATTTGCAACCAATTCATCGGTAGCTTTTTTTAGTTTAAAATACCTGGGCTGTGTTCTAACCTTAGACAAATACTTAGCAATCGCGCCAACATTTTTTGAGATTGACATTTGATTGTCATTTAATATTACAAGAAGTTTTCCGTTATACCTTCCAGCATTGTTAAGCCCCTCATATGCAAGCCCACCTGTCAACGCTCCATCTCCTATTACAGCAATTACATTATAATCTTTGTGATTTAGGTCACGAGCAATAGCAAATCCTAACGCAACTGAAATAGAAGTTGAACTGTGTCCTGTGTCAAATGAGTCATAGATACTTTCTTTTGACTTTGGAAAACCACTCAACCCCCCTAATTTTCGCAAAGTAGCAAACTTTTCTTTCCTTCCTGTCAAAATCTTATACACATAGCACTGATGACCCACATCCCATACAATTTTGTCCTCAGGCGGATTAAATATATACAAAAGTGCCAGTGTAAGTTCCACAACACCTAAATTTGCTGCTAAATGCCCACCCGTATTGGCAATGTTATATAATAAAAATTCTCTTACCTCTTCAGATAAAGTATATAATTCTGATATACTGAGCTTTTTTATGTCCTCAGGATAGTTTACTTTTTCTAATATACTCAAATCATCTCACTTCCTACTTCTATGTCTTTATAAATATGCTGAAAATTTTTCCACTTATTTTCACTATATCATAACTTTTTTTGATTGCAAAATACTTGCCAATCGCCTTGCCTGAAATTGTAAGAGCAGCAACAGTTGCTGTTAAAATCAGTGAAAGAAACACAATATCAGCGTTACTATTCTTTGAAATATAGAAAACAATACTTGCTGAGAGCGAACCGCTCAATATCCCACAGATGTCTCCTATTACATCATTGCAAATTGAAGAAACTTTACTTGCATTTTTAATGAGCCAAATACTGTTTTTTGCTCCTTTAACTTTTTTTGCAGCCATGGCATGAAAAGGAACTTCATCAGCAGCAGTAGCTGCTATACCTATTATATCAAATAAAATTCCCAAAAGAATTATTACAAGCAATAATACAAATGATATAGTAATTGGTAATTTTTCAGACACAATACTCGAGATGTAATTTAGAGAAGCTGACAACAAAAAGGACAATACAAATAAAAACACTACCCATTTAAAATACTCTGACTTTTTGGTTTGTGTCTTCTTACTCCCCATTTTTCCTCCCCAATATATAAAAAACTTTTTTATCTTACATTGAAAGTATACAAATTTATGGGATAGGGTGATTTTACGAAGGGTAAATTTTGCGGCTTGAGGTCTGGTAGGATTTCCCCCAAACTTACCCCCCGTCGCCAGGAGGCGGTTTCCCTTTAAAAGTTTGGGTGTGCGGTTGCCCAACACACAACCAGATCGCCACTAAGTCCGCACTTTAATCCCCTTCGTAAAGCCGAAAGTCGGCACAGCCTAGGAGCTTTCCTCGACAGAGGGCATGCTTTCTAGCCTCTTTTGCGAAATAGATTTCAGGCCTCAAGACTCCTCTAAAAACGGGCCCTATTTTTAAAGGAGCCATAAATTCGGCCATCCGTCTATCTCGCTCAAGGCAGGCTACACTACCCCAAGCACATCTACTTAATTATAGATGTACCTGGCGGTAGGTTTTACTAACGCACAAAAAGAATTTAACCTTCCTTTTGTGCGTTAGCCTCCACGGGAAAAGGGTTCCATCCTGCATGCCATTGCAGGACTCCCTTATCCCTTACTCCCAGCTTCAACCCCTGACTGGGCGTCAGAAGCCAAAACCAGGAACTTCATCGGTGTGCCCTTTGGCGGATTTTTAGGCCCGCCTTCGAAAGCAGCCACTCTGACTAGGATACTGCATCACCCTATCCCATATTGCAGACATTTCTTATTTAGTTTTCTGAATAATATTATACCATAGCCTCTTTTTAGCTTCAAATCATTATAGTTGCTATTAAAATGCCAAGAAGTGCTCCAACAAACACCTCTGTAGGTTTGTGCCCTATAAGTTCTTTTAATTTGTGCTGGGGCTTGTAATGTGGTGAAAAATACATTTCTATGAGCTCATTTAATGTCTGTGCTTGTTTGCCAGCCTCTCTTCTCACGCCAGCTGCATCATACATCACAATCAATGTAAATGTCAATGAAATAGCAAAACTTGTTGAGCTAAAACCATCTATAAACCCCACCGCAGTTGAAAGCCCGCAAGCAAATGCTGAATGAGAACTTGGCATTCCACCTGAACTTATGAATTTTCTAAAGTCTATTTGGTGGGACACAAAGAAGGTTATTATTATCTTTAAACACTGGGCTATAAACCAGCTAACAAAACCAACTTGTAGAGCCTTGTTTGTAACTATTTCGTATATGACCTGTTTCATCTTCCCATCAACCAATCTTTATGAGATTTGCATATGATAAAAGCAACCTTTTCTGTCCAAACTTCTCAAAGTCTATCAACACCTCATTCATATCCTCTGAAACAGATAATACTTTCCCAATACCAAATTTCTTGTGCTGTATTATATCACCAACAGCCAAAGCCTTTTTGGTACTACTTTCTGTATTACCACTGATTTGTGTACCAGAAGATTTTATAATCATAAGTGGTGTATATATCTGCTGGATATATTTTGTTGGAATCTCGTCAATAAAACATGATCTTTGCCTTGATGAAAATCGCCCAAAAACTCTTCTGTTGTTTGCATATGTTAGAACCAATAATCTCCTTGCTCTTGTAATTGCCACATAACAAAGCCTTCTTTCTTCTTCAAGTTCATTTTGCAACTCAATTTCATTTTCTGACCTCATAAGAGGAAATAACCCTTCTTCAAGACCAGTCAAAAATACCACCTCAAATTCTAAACCTTTTGCAGCATGGACTGTCATTAACATGACTTTATCTTCTTTTTGACTGTCATCTTCTTCAAAGCTCAGGGTAATTGAGTTTAAAAAGTTTTGTAAGCTTTTATCTTCGTTTTCTTCATCAAACATAGCTGCTGCACTGATTAGTTGTTCTATATTCTTTGCTCTTTGGAAATCTTCCTCATTTTTACTTGAAAGCAAGCTCTCCATATACTTTGTCTTATCAAGCACAAGCTTGATTACCTCAACCACTGATTTTGACTCAGCTTCAAATCTCATGCTCTCTAATAGTAAAATAAAGTCATATAATTTTGCATACGTTCTTCTGTCAAACTCAAAATTCCCTCTTTCTTTTAACAACCTATAAGCAGAAATTCCATACTCATCACTCAAAACCTTTATCTTTTCTACTGTGCTTGGCCCAATTCCCCTTTTTGGTACATTTATAACTCTAAACAAACTTAAGTTGTCATCAGGATTAGTTATGAGTCTTAAATATGCAATAATATCCTTTATCTCTTTTCTTTCGTAAAATCGCAAACTTCCTACCACTTTATAAGGGACTGAATGAGAAGAAAGAGAATTTTCAAAGTTTAGCGACTGAGCATTTGTCCTATATAGGATTCCTATTTCAGAAGGCTTAATTCCACTTTGTATAAGATTCTTTATTGACATTGAGACAAAATTTGCCTCGTCAACCTCATCAACTGCTGAATAAAGATAAATCTTTTCGCCTTCGTTATTATCTGTCCAAAGCCTTTTTGACTTTCTGTATTTGTTGTTCTTTATAACCTCATTTGCAGCGGACAAGATTATCTTTGTAGATCGATAATTTTTTTCAAGCTTTATCACCTTTGTATCTGGAAAAACATTTTCAAATTCTAATATGTTCCTTACATCTGCGCCCCTGAAGCTGTAAATACTCTGATCATCATCGCCTACAACACAGATATTTCTGTGTTTTTGTGAAAGTAGATAAATCAAATAAAACTGTGCATGGTTTGTATCTTGATATTCATCCACTAAAATATATTTAAACTTATGCTGATACTTTTCTAATATGTCTGGGTTTGTTTTAAAGAGCATTATAGTATAGTACAAAAGGTCGTCAAAGTCAAAAGCATTGTACTCTTTTAAGAGTTTATTATAAAGCCTGTAAACCTCAACAACATGTGGGTCCACATCTCCTTCTTTATAAACATCAGATGGACCTATTAGCATATTCTTGAAATTGCTAATTAGTTTTGAAACATACCTGAGTTCAAGTCTCTCTTCATCAATATTCAACCTTGTAAAACACTCTTTTAAAAGCTGGTTTCTATCTAGCATGTCAAATATGACAAAGTTATTAGAAAATCCTATATTATGTGCTTCCATTCTAAGTATCTTAGCACATGCAGAGTGAAAGGTAGAAACCCACATCTCCGAAAAAGACTCCACACTTACAAGCTTTTTTATGCGTTCTTTCATCTCATCCGCTGCTTTATTAGTAAATGTTATAGCCAATATATTGCTTGGTTTTGCCAATCCCATATTCAATATATATGCAATTCTGTATGTGATTACTCTTGTTTTGCCAGAACCAGCTCCGGCCAATACTAAAAGCGGTCCTTCCGTTGAAAGAACCGCCTCTAATTGTTCTTCATTTAACTCTTTCAACCACTCCATTTTCCTCTACTACTCCCTAAGACCAATATTGTGATTTTTTAGCTCACCTAATATCTTTTCTTGCAGTGGCAAGATGTCGCCGTCTGACAATGTCTTTTCTTTTGACCTGAAAACTGCTTTGTATGCATAGCTTTTAAATCCTTCTTTTATCTGCTGTCCCTTGTAAACATCAAATAAATAAAACTCTTCTAAAATCTCTGACGCATATTTTTTAAATACATCTTCAATTACTCTGCTTTCAATCTCGTCAGGTACCAAAAATGCATAGTCTCTTTCAATAGCTGGGTACCTGAGGAGTGGTGCATATTTCTTTTCCTTTTTCTCAAGCTCTAAAAGCTTGTCAATGTAAACTTCAGCATATATTGCTCTTCCTTGAATGTCAAAACCACTTAAAACATCTGGATGGACCTCACCAATATACCCTATTATTTTATCTTTTGATGTAATTTTAGCAGACCTCGTTGGATGCAGATTTAAATTAGTATGGTCAGAAGAAAATTCTACATCTTCAATTCTCAGCATATCAAAAAGGTTTTCTAAAATTCCTTTTACAAAGTAGAAATCCTGCCCAACATTTCCTAATGCCAATACAAGCTTTTCATCCGGTAACTTCTCGTTTGATTTTTTGAACACAGGCGCAAGTTCAAATATCTTAATATCTTTGATATTTCGTGAAAGATTAAGATTGATAGCTTTGAGGATTGAACTTAAAAGTTGCATTCTCATAATTGAAAAATCTTCTCCAAGCGGATTTAAAATTTTAACAGCATCATCTAAATTGTACCCTTTTAAAATCTCATAAACTTTCGGTGATTCAAAAGAATACGAATAAATCTCATAGTAACCACTATTTGCAAGAAAACTTTTGATTTCATTTACCATCTTTTGTTTTTGAGTAAGTCCTGAGGAGATTGCATTTCCCATATAAACTCTTGAGGGTATTTTATCATAACCGTAGATTCTTATTACCTCTTCAGATATATCTGCCATATCAGCAATATCAACCCTAAATGGTGGAACAATAAAAACGTTTTTTTGGCTGTCATACAAAATTTCAAGCCTTTCTAAGATTTCAATTACATTATCATGTGGTACACTTACTCCAAGTAACTTTTCTATATACGAAAAATCGGCTTTAACTGTGACCTGCTGCTGAGGAACTAAATAAGTGTCTATTGTGCCTTTTACAACCTCACCAGCACCTATTTCTTCAATAAGTGCACATGCTCGTTGTATTGCAACCTCCGCAAAGTAAGGGCTAAGACCTTTTTCAAACCTGTTTGATGCTTCTGTTCTAAGACCTAAATACCTTGAAGTTCTTCGCACCATTGCAGGGTTGAATGTAGCTGACTCAAGAAGCACCGTTTTAGTATTTTCGTCAACCTCTGTTTCCAAGCCACCCATCACACCAGCTACTGCAATTGCCCTATCTTCATCCGCAATTACTATATCTACAGACCTCAAAGTTCTTTTTACACCATCAAGAGTAATAATCTCTTCACCATCATTTGCAAGTCTCACAAAGATATTTCTGCCATGAATTTTGCTCAAATCAAATGCATGAAGAGGCTGGCCTATTTCAAGCATTACGTAGTTTGTAACATCTACAATATTATTTATTGGACGAACACCACAGGCTATAAGTCTTTTTCTAAGCCATTCAGGTGATGGTCCAATTTTTACATTTTTTATTACCTTGCCAATATATCTTTTACAAATATTCCCATCTTGAATCTCAATTTTATCAAGATAATTCTCTATTTTGTCATCAACTTCTATATAGCTTAAGTTCGGAAATTTTAATTTTTTCTTCAAAACAGCTGCAATCTCTCTTGCTAAACCAACAACACTCAAACAGTCTGGCCTATTAGATGTTATCTCAAAGTCTACAATTATATCGTCTATCTTTAAAGCCTCTTTTATATCAATTCCAAGTTTGTCATCATCTATACCCTCAAGAATGAAAATCCCATTCTCATCAGCATAAGGAAACTCAGCGCTTGTCAGTCCAAGTTCATCTAAGGAACAAAGCATGCCTTCTGATACAACACCTTTGAATTCTAATTTGTCAATCACCTTGCCGTTTGCCAGACTTGCACCAGGTTTTGCAACAGGTACAAAAGCACCTTTATAAATATTTTTAGCAGCTGTGATTATTGTCAATACACATTCTTTTACATCAACCTTGCAAACAAACAAATTGGGATTCTCTGGATGCAAAAATACATCCAATATCTTGCCAACAACTACATTCCTGACAGAATCAAGTCTTTTCTCATACCCTTCAACTTTCGTTCCACTCATTGTGAGCTTTTCAACAAGTTCATCAACAGAACAGTCTATCTCTACAAGGCTTTTTAGCCACTCAAGAGATACTTTCAAAACTCTTCACTCCTTCTGTAAGTTAAATTTAATTTTATCTAAATTGTTTCAAAAATCTCAGGTCATTTTCATAAAAAAGTCTAATGTCCTCAATTTCATATTTTAACAGTGCTATCCTTTCAACACCCATACCAAATGCAAACCCTGTGTATTCATCTGGATCAATGCCGCAATTTGCCAAAACCTTTCTGTGTACCATTCCTGCACCTAAGATTTCAATCCACCCTTCTCCTTTGCAAGTTTTACATCCTTTTCCCCCACAAAATATACATGAGATATCAACCTCAGCAGATGGTTCAGTAAACGGAAAATGGTGAGGTCTGAATCTCACTCTTGTTTCCTCACCAAAAAACCTCTTTGCAAAAACCTCAAGCGTTCCTTTCAAATCAGCCATTGTAACCCCTTTGTCCACAAAAAGTCCTTCTATCTGGTGAAAAATAGGCGAATGTGTTGCATCAACCTCATCAGATCTGTAAACCCTTCCAGGTGAAATTATTTTAATTGGGGGCTTTTTGCTCTTCATAACTCGAATCTGAACTGGTGATGTATGTGTTCTTAGCAAAACATCATCTGAGATATAAAAAGTATCCTGAGTGTCACGCGCTGGATGGTCAGCAGGAATATTCAAAGCTTCAAAGTTGTAATAATCAAGCTCTACCTCAGGTCCCTCAGCAATCTCATAGCCCATGCTTAAAAATATCTCACTAATCTCTTTTTGTACCTGCGACAGGATATGAATTGCCCCTACTTCTACTCTTTTTCCTGGTATTGTAACATCAATTCTCTCTTTTTGTATTCTTTTTTGTTTTTCCTCTTCCTCAAATTTTTTGCGCAACTCATTTATCTGGGATTCAATAAAGTCTCTCAGTTCATTCAACTGTCTTCCAGCTTGTGCTCTCTTGTCCGAAGGGAGGGTGGAGAGTTCTTTTAGCATATTTTTAACAATACCCTTTTTCCCTAAATACTTTATTTGAAACTCTTCAAGTTCTTTTAAATTTTTAACATTTGCTATTTCACCCATACACTGAACTTTTAAGTTTGAGATGTCAATGTTCAAAACAAACACCACCTTTTTTAAAATATTATATCACCAATAACATACTGCTCAAAAGCTTCCTTCACCTTGACCTTGTAAATTTCACCAACTCTAATTGACTCTGTCTTTGGAACAAGTGTACGAATGTAATTTCCCGAGTACCCTTCAAAATATCCTTCTAAGCTTGAGTTTTCTTCTATTAAAACATCCACTATTTTCCCTTCAAACTTTTTGTGAAAACCAAATGAAAGTTTTCTTGCTACACTTTTTAAAATCTCGCTTCTCTTTTCTTTCTCTGCGCTACTTACTTGATTTGGCATATTATATGCATTTGTACCTTTTTTTGGTGAAAACCTAAAAACATGGATTCTTGAAAATCCTATCTCCTTTACAAACTCTACAGTCCTTTCAAAATCCTCATCACTCTCCCCTGGAAAACCCACGATAATATCTGTTGTAAAAGCAACATCATCCCAATAACCTCTTACCATTTCTACAATTTGTCTGTACTCATCAGTTGTATAGTGCCTATTCATAAGTTTCAAAATCTTGTCACTTCCACTTTGAAGTGACAGATGCAAGTGATGACATAACTTCTCTATCTTTACTAATCTTTTTATAAAATCTTCTTTCATAACAATTGGCTCAAGAGAACTCAACCTAATTCGTCTTACCTTTTCAATCTTGCTAATTTCTTCTATTACATCAAGAAGTGTAACCTTATAATCCAAATCTTTGCCATATGCTGAGATATTAATACCTGTAATTACAAACTCTTTGTACCCATTTGAAGCAAGTCTTTGTACCTCGTCTAAAATGGAACTTAAGCTTCTGCTCACAACAGAACCTCTTGCATATGGAATTATACAGTAAGAACAAAACTGTTCGCAACCTTCTTCTATTTTTATAAAAGCCCTCGTCCTCTCATTAAAGCTTGAAATTTTTAACTCTTCAAAAGTATCCCTTTTATATTCATTATTAACAGCTAAAATCTTCTTTTTCTGTTTTAAATATTCGGTTACATACTCTACAATCTTTTCTCTATCCCTTGTACCAACAATTATATCAACTCCCTCAATCTTTTGAACCTCTTGCGGGTAAACCTGCGGATAGCACCCCATTACAACAACTATACTATCTGGTGATGTCTTTTTAGCTCGTTTTATTGCCTGTCTTGACTTTCTGTCACTTACATTTGTAACTGTGCACGTGTTTATAACGTATATATCTGCTTCTTGGTCAAAGTCTACTATCTCATAACCCAATCTTTCAAAGGTTTCAGCAATAGCCTGTGTTTCGTACTGATTTACCTTGCACCCAAGTGTATAAAAAGCAATTTTCAACGTATAACATTCACCTCCATGTTTAAGTTATATTATAATATTTAGCTTACAATAAATAAAGAGTCATAATTGCTTTTCAGCCTTTTTTATGAAAATCAAAATGGATTGTTATTTTTTAATGAAAAAAGGGTATAGAAAATGTGTAAGAGGTTAATTGATTTAAGTCTTAAAAATATGTATGATAATAAATGTGAGTATTATTTTAGTTGTGAAGGGAGGAATTTAAAATGAAAACAGTAACAGTAAGACTAAACACAATTGATTCAGTTAAGAACTTTGTCAACATTGTTAGTAAGTATCCATTTGACATTGACCTAACATCTGGCAGGTACGTAGTTGATGCAAAGTCAATCATGGGCATATTCAGCCTTGACCTCAGCAAGCCTATTAAGGTAGAGATTCATTCAGACAACTGCGAAGACCTGTTAAAAGAGCTTGAGCCGTTTATAGAAAAGTAAATAAATTTAGCGTGGCTAAAGCCCACGCTAAATTTATTTTTGAGAGGCTTTCTGCCCGAAAAACCTCTCTTTTAACTTGTCCCAAAAGGTTTTTCTCTGACATTCTTGAAGAGTCGCAATAGGAACTGAGTAGGTTTGATGGTCATATTTTATCTCAAGCTTCCCCACCTCTGTATACTTTTTAACTGGTGCTGATACCTTCTTTGAAATCACAACATTGAGACCTGGATACTGGTCCTTTGTCAAAACAAAAATATTTTGTTCTGTTATCCCCAATTTTACCCAATTCTCCTTTGAATCTTTTACTCTCAAATAACCAATCTCTCCTCTGGCAATTTTGAGAATTTTGTAATTTTGATATGCAAAATCAAGAATTTTTTTGGTATCATTCCACATATCAGGTGCGTTGAGCACAACACAAATAACCCTAAAATCATCTCGGCAAGCAGAGGTGACAAGGCACCTGCCAGCTCTTTTAGTAAACCCTGTCTTAACACCTTCTGCACCTTGATAAGATTTTAGCATCTTGTTTTTATTTTTTAAAACTCTACTATATGGCCTTGTTGTCCACCTTATTTCCTTTTGAGTTGTGCTTACAATCTCTCTAAATGTCTGATTTTTCATGGCATAAGCAGTAAGACGTGCTAAATCATGTGCGGTAGTGTAATGTTCTCCTTCTTCAAGTCCATGTGGGGAGGAAAACATAGTATTCTTAAGTCCAAGCTCTTTTGCTTTTTTGTTCATTAAATTAACAAACTTTTTAACATCTCCACAAACGCTAATTGCCAAAGCAGCCGCAGCGTCGTTGCCAGAGGCAAGCATAAGTCCATATAAAAGCTCAATTATTTTAAGCCTTTCACCTTTTTCTAAATAAATCGACGAGCCAGGAACACCAATAGCTTGAGCAGGAATTTCAATCTCCTTGTTGAGGTCACAATTTTCTATCGCCAGTATCGCTGTCATTATTTTAGTAGTACTTGCCATAGGGAGCTTTAAATCTTTGTTTTTCTCAAATAAAATTTTGCCTGTGGTCCATTCTATTGCTATTGCCGATTTTGCAGTGACTTGAATGTCACATTTCAAACCTGCATAGCATTCATTATAATAGCTTAAAATCCTTAAACTTACTATAACCAATAGAACAGAAAACTTGATTTTCTTGGACATATACAAAAACACCCCCTACACCTTATTTTGAGTTTTTAATGTAGGGGGTATGTATCCATCTTTTACTTCTGGTACAATCTTTTGTAATTATCTATCATGATATCTAAAGAATCACCTGACAGGCGGTCAATCAAGCTATTTGCTAATACATAAGCTACAGCAGCCCTCATTACAACACTTCCTGCTGGTACAGCGCAAGTATCTGATCTTTCAACTGCTGCTTCTTTTTTCTTTAAACCTTGTAAATCTACACTTCTGAGTGGCTTGTACAATGTCGGAATTGGCTTGAAAGCAGCCCTTATTACAATATCCATACCATTGGAAATTCCACCTTCAATACCACCTGCATTGTTTGTCTTTCTATAAAAGCCTTTTTGATCATCGTAAAAAATCTCATCATGCACTTCACTACCAAACCTTCTTGATACTTCAAATCCCATTCCAATTTCAACGCCTTTAACAGACTGGATGCTCATAACAGCCTGAGCAAGCAGTCCGTCAAGTTTCCTATCCCAGTGTACATGACTTCCAAGACCAAAAGGTACATTTTTACAAATTACCTCAGCAACACCACCAACACTATCTCCCGCTTCTTTTGCGCTATCTATTACCTGCTTCATATCATTTTCAGCTTCTTTGTCAATACAAAAAAGGTCAGAGTTTTCTGCCTCCTCGAATAAATTTACATCGTCAGTACTATACTCTTTTTTGATTCTGACCCCGCCTATTTCAACAACGTGATTGTAGAGTTTTATACCAAAAACATTCAAAAGCTCTTCACACAAAGCCCCTATTGCAACACGCATAGCAGTCTCACGCGCACTTGCCCTCTCCAGCACAGGTCTTGCATCATCAAATCCATATTTAAGACAGCCTGGCAAATCAGCATGCCCAGGACGTGGTACAGTAACCTTTTTAGTTATAGTGTCGCATAAAATTGGATCCATATACTTTTGCCAATTTACATAATCCCTGTTCTCAATCATTATTGTAATAGGCGCTCCTGTTGTATATGAGTTTCTCACACCCGACAAAATTATAGCTTTGTCTTTTTCTATTTCCATTCTCTTGCCTCTACCATAACCTCTTTGGCGAAGTTCTAAAAGCCTATTGATATTATCAATATTAATCTTTACATTTGCTGGAAATCCTTCAACAATTCCTACTAAGCATCTGCCGTGTGTTTCACCTGCGTCCAAGAATCTCATCTTTTCACCCCAAACAAAAAATAATTTCATTCACTTGCAAAAAAAGAAGTCGCAAAAAATATAATATAAATGAACATGTTTAAGTATATTAAAGAGATGAAGACAAAGCTTGTGAGTATACTTTGTGTCATTTTAATTGTATACATTATCCTCAGTATTTTCATTATGAGAAGTTCAAATCAGCATATATACGTGTACCATGAACCTTCGATGGTAAAATTAAGTTTTGGCGAGTCTAAATATTTCTCAATAATAGGAGTGCTTAAAGTAAGCCTTGAAAAAATAACAAAGGAGAAGTATTTTATAACCTATTCCCAGATTACGGGCAACCAAAGCTATTTTGGTCTGACACTTATTATCGAAGATTTAGCAAGAAAAAATATTGATAAATCAGCATTTGAATACATCTACATCGAAGATACAACTACAAAACAAAAATTCTACCCTATTCCGTACTATGAAATAGAAAACTTCCCTACAGATAGACCTCTCGGGTATAAAGTAAAATTCTATGCCAAATTTCTACCTCTACCTTACCAGACCTCATCTATAAATATCTATTTCAAATTTTCCGACAAACTTTTTGTATTAAAGAATGTAGACATAAGGTGAAAATATCAATAATCATTGAGTGCTAAGCTAATAAGATACCGGAGCTCTTCAAGATTACTGTTTATAGCATTCAATCTCTCTGGTGAGACAGAAGCACTTTTTATATATTCTTTTAGTCTATTTAAATCATCTTCAATATCTTCAATCTGAGCCAAAATAGAGAGATTGACAAATGAAGGCGACTCTGAAAATAGTCTGTCTTTTGTCACAATCTGCTCCGGACCTATTACGTAAAATTCGCCACGTGCAGGAATATGAACATCAAAACCAAAGTTTCTTTTAAGCTCCTGTGCAAATTCAACTTGTGATTCTTTCTCACCATGTACAATGAAGACTTGTTGGGGCTTGTTTTTCATACTATCAATCCACTTGATAAGTCCGTTTTTGTCAGCATGTCCTGAATATGCTTCGATATATTCTATCTTCGCTTTGACTTCAATTTCTTCACCGAAGATCTTGACCTTTTTCTGACCATCTAAAAGTTTTCTTCCAAGGGTATTTGGTGCTTGATAACCTACAAATAGGATGGTATTGTTTTCTTTCCAAAGGTTGTGTTTTAAATGATGTTTTACTCGCCCAGCTTCGCACATTCCGCTTGATGAGATTATTATACAGCTTCCTTCATAGTTATTTAGCATCTTTGACTCGTCAGCTGTACGGACAAATTTCAAATTCTTAGGTTCAAGTGGATAAATTCCCTTTTTTATAAACTCTGCAGCCTCTTCATCAAAGTAGTCTATGTGTTTTTTGTACACACTACTTGCTGAGGTAGCCAATGGACTGTCAACAAATATATCAATACTTTGAATAAGCTTTGCCTCATCAGAACCTGTAGTAAGTTCCTTTGCTATCTCATATAAGATCTCTTGAGTTCTTCCCACTGCAAACGAAGGAATTATAACCTTACCACCATTTGAAATGGTATCACAAATTATTCTTATTAGCCTTTTAGACTTATTTTCCACATCTTCATGCAGTCGATCACCGTAGGTGCTTTCAATAAAAAGATAATCACAGCCATCTATTGTTGATGGGTCTTTTAAAATGGGAACGTTTCTATTCCCTAAATCGCCCGAAAACACTAACTTGTACTCTTTTTCATCTTCAGTTATATAAAGCTCAACTATTGCTGAACCAAGCATATGACCTGCATCTTTCAATACAAATCGAAGATTGCTATCTATCTCAACTACCTGTTCATATTTCACACCACTGAAAAGCTCTAAACACGCATAGGCATCGTCAATAGTGTAAAGGGGTTTTAGCTCCTCTCTGCCTTCTCTCTTTCTCTTTTTATTCTTCCACTCTACATCACTTTCTTGAATATGCGCACTGTCTGGAAGCATAATGGAACATAAATCAACAGTTGCATCAGTTGTATAAATTATCCCTCTAAACCCATCTTTGTAAAGTTTAGGAATTCTCCCGCTGTGGTCAATGTGAGCATGAGATAAAATCATAAAGTCAATCTCTGATGGATTGAATGGAAATACCTCAAAATTTAGCTCATCCTCTGCATGCCCACCTTGAAACATTCCACAGTCAATTAAAAATTTTTTATCATTGAATTCAAAATAGTAACATGAACCTGTCACAGTTTGAGCAGCACCTAAAAAGGTTACTTTCAAAAATCCTCTCTCCCCTCAATTAATCTCTATTTTCCCATATTGAGGTACTATTTCAAACCATGTGTTACCCTTCAGAAGCTTAATCTCTTTGCCATCATTATCTTTCATTGTAAATGAGTTTTTTATATCAAATGTATAAGTTATTGGAATAGTTTTTCCTTCTTGAAGTAAGTATCCTTTCCCTTTAGAAAAATCTACTTCTTGTCGTCCTTTGTCGTCATTCTTTATTGTATCATATTTAGCAACTAATATTATCAAATTTTTTGCAAAAAGCTCAACACCTGTTTCCTTGTCAATATGTGGCTTTTCTTTCACAAACCTTTTATAAGCCTTCTTTACAGGGTCATACTCGTACTTAACATAATACCAACCAGAAAATCGAATTTTAACTTTTGAGTTTCCTGAAGTATACTTATTGACTACACTGTCTGTTAAAGGATAAAACTTATAACCTTGCTGTTTTTTGTACCCTTTTTTATCAAAGTACTTTACTAGACTTTCCATTGTTGAATACAAATTATGTGGTGCCTTTCTATCAGATGTTCTATAAAAAATTCCTCCACCTGTGTAAATTGCGTCAATATGAGGGATATAACCTTGTTTAAAGAGCCTATAGGCTTGAGGACTTCCTCCACAGTGAATATAATATGCATTCAGTGACTTTGCTATCTGCATAAAGTAAGGTCTTGCACTTCTGATTGGCCCCACTTTTTTTGGATATGTATGGTGGTAGATTGCCATTATACGTGTTGCTCCACCTTCTATTAGCGCTTCATAAAGATATTCTGCTTGATTTAAAGAAGATTGAGGGATTGCGCCAGGTTCATTGTTTATCATCACCGCAATTACCTGGTGCTCGTCCTTTTGATATATAACCTCACCTGTGAGCTTACATATGTAATTATCTGAACTAAAACTTGTTACATTATTATGTTCTTCTTTTTCAGTCTGCTTCACTTTATTGATTTCAGAATCGCTGTGAGCACAAACCTTTTTCTTTCCGCAACCTGCTAACAACGATATAAGCAAAATTATCACACTTGCAATTATACAAATATTAAATACCAATCTTTTTAAGAAAATCCTTTTCATGGTTGTCCCTCTCTCATTTAATCTTGAATATTAAAAGTGTCACAAGCACACCAATTATTGCTCCTACAACTGTTTCCCAAATTGTATGAATCTTTGCTTCCAATCTGCTCTCCAAGACCAAAAGTGCCATAAAAACTGCCAAAGAAACAATTATCAGATTATTTGTAAGCATAATAATGGCAGTTGCTGCTGCAAAGGCTAAAGCTGTGTGACCGCTTGGCATTCCGCCTTGCATAAATTTTGTCCTCTTGTTGACAGCTTTTACGACAACTATTACCATTGCCACAATTATAAGCGACAAAAAAACTACGTGAAAAGAAATTCCTCTAATATGCTTTAAGGTAATCTCTAAGGGTAGTTTCATTTTGTCATAAAATAGAAAGTATCCAATTGTCAAGGCTAAAAGAGCAGTCACTAAAACAGCACCTGCTGCTACATCTTTTGCAATCTTTGCTTTGGGTTCAAAATCTTTGGCCATAAGGTCAATAGTATTTTCTATCGCCGTGTTTATAAGTTCTGCAGTTATAACAAATCCAATACAAATCAAAATTATTACTGTTTCAATTTTGTTTAGCTTAAATACTATCGTAAAAAACAATACTAAAAAGGCTATTAAAAAATGTATCTTCATATTCCTTTGTGACTTGAACGCAATAATTATCCCATTTATTGCATTGTCAAAACTTTCAAGAAGTGTTCTTTTTCTTTTCATCTTGTCAACCCCATACCCTCTAAAACCATTTCTTCATATTTCCTCATAAGCCTTCTATCATCTTCTTCTATGTGGTCAAAGCCCAATAAGTGCAATACCGAGTGGACAGTCAAATACGCAATCTCTCTTTCAACAGAGTGTCCAAACTCTTTTGCTTGTTCATAAGCCTTTTCAATTGAGATTACAATATCTCCAAGTGGAATTTCCTCTTCTACAATTGCTATATCTTCCTGAAGCTCTCCATTTTTAAACTCAAAAATAGGGAATGATAACACATCAGTTTCTCTGTCTATACTCCTATAGTGTTTGTTTAGCTCTTTTATAAATTGATTATCAACAATCATTACACTAATTTCATAGTTTTCGTCATCCATAAAAATCTTCAATGTATTCAATACCGAATCTTCTATTATCTTGGAAATGCTCTCATCTATTTGATATTTATCCTGCTGATTTTGAATGATAATTTTCACTTCTGCTTACCACCTCTTCCATTTTATTTGTAGTGTCATCAACTAAATTATAACTGACTCTTTTATGGAAAACACCCGTCAACACCTTAATAAAGCTATCACAAATAGTTTCTAATTCTTTAAATGTCAAATTGCTTGAATTTAACTGGCCGTCCATAAGTTTTTCATAAATTATCCCTCTTATAGTACTTTCAATCAGCTGTGGTGTTGGCGATGATAGTGCTCTTACCGCCGCCTCAACAGAGTCTGCAAGCATAACTATTGCTGCTTCTTTGCTCTGGGGGACAGGACCTTCATACCTAAACTTTTGTTCACTAACTTGCTGATTTTGTGTCAAAGCCTTGCCATAGAAAAAAGCCACCTTTGTAGTTCCATGGTGCTGCCTTATAATATCCAACACCTGCTTAGGCAATTTATATTCCTTGCCAATTTCAACACCATCTTTTGTGTGAGATGTTATAATAAGTGCAGAAAGTGTTGGTGATATTTTGTTGTGAGGGTCTTCCTCTACAATTTGATTTTCTTTAAAATAAAATGGTCTTTTCAATTTTCCAATATCATGGTAATAAGCACCTATTCGTGCTAAGAGGTAATTTCCACCAACAGCTTCACAAGCAACTTCTGACAAATTTCCCACAATTAAACTGTGATGATACGTACCAGGAGCTTCTAATAGTAACCTTTTTAACAATGGATGGTTAGGGTTTGAAAGTTCCATAAGTCTAATTGGTGTTGCATAGTCAAAGATATATTCCCATATAGGGAGAGTACCATACGCGAGCACAAATGAAAGCGCTGTTCCAACAAAGGAGTTTATTGAATTATATAAAATCATTTCCCCATCAGTTTGATAGACAAGTTCAATTGCCAAAACAAAAAGGGCTGAGATTAAGCTTGATAAAAAACCATGACTTATAAACTGAATTCTACTTTGAATCTTGTGCGAAACAATTGAACTTAGACTCCCACCTATAAAAAGATAAAGAGCAAAATCAAAATTTTTGTCTCCTACAACTAACAATGTAATAATCGATACAACAATGTTGAATACAATTGCAATCCTTACATCGATCAAGAGAGAAATTAAAACAATCCCCATAAAGGCTGGGATTGCAAATGCGGGAATTGGAATAAGAAATTTTACCAAAAGTAAGTTTAAAATCAAAACTGTACTTACTGCTATCATATCATTGCAACTGTTTATAAATTCTCTTTCAAAAAGATAAAAATACACACTCAAAAATAGAACTAAAATTAGAAGAAGTAATAATATTCCTATAAAATCTTTGGTTATTTGTACGTTATTATGATAATTTGTACTAATTTTTAAAAATGTAAAAATTCTGCCAAACAAAAAATCTTGACTTTTTCTATTCGACGTTAATATCAATATCATGGAAACAATAAAAAAAGAGCTAAGTGACACCATGCGACAAAGATAAATCTTTCTTCTGCTATGCCATTTCTGGGAGTTTTGTAACATCTTAAGCCTTTTGTTTCTCCTTTCGTTTTTCTTCATACCTATTGTATGCATTTATAATCTTCTGAACAAGTTGATGTCTCACAACATCTTGATATGTCAAAAACACAAATTCAATTCCCTCAATGTCTCTTAATATCTTTGTCACCTGAACAAGTCCTGATTCAACACCGCTTGGCAGGTCAATCTGGGTTATATCGCCAGTTATGACCGCTTTTGAGCCAAATCCAAGACGTGTCAAAAACATCTTCATCTGCTCAGAGGTTGTGTTTTGGGCCTCATCTAAAATAATAAAAGCATCGTCCAAGGTTCTACCGCGCATATATGCAAGCGGAGCAACCTCTATAATTCCTCTTTCCATATACCTCTGATAGGCTTCTGTACCAATCAAATCATGCAGTGCATCATAAATTGGTCGCAAATAAGGGTCAACCTTTGTTTGCAAATCGCCTGGTAAAAATCCTAACTTTTCGCCTGCTTCAACCGCTGGTCTTGTTAGGATGATCTTGCTTATCTCTTTCTTTTTAAGATAATAAACAGCCATGGCCATAGCTAAATATGTCTTTCCTGTTCCTGCAGGTCCAATTCCAAACACAATTGTGTTGTTCATTATAGCATCAATATATCTTTTTTGCCCTAATGTTTTGGGCTTTACTTGTTTTCCTCGGTGTGTGATAAATATAACCTCATCTTCTAATTTTCTTATTTCTTCATCTTCTAATGTCTCAATAACATACCTTATTGTGTGCTCATCAATGTCCATTTTTTTCTTTTCCATATCATGTAAAATCTTTATTGTCTTCTCTGCCCTTTTGATATTTTCTGGATTGTTTCCGATAATCTTTATTGCGTTGTCGCGAAAAACTATACTTACATTTAAAAGCTCTTCTAATGTTTTGACCTTAGAGTCAAACTCACCAAAGATATTCCAAAAATCCTTTGTGTCCTCAATACTGACAGTTGAGATTAATCTTTCTTCCAACAAGCTTACCCTCCTACGTTTCTTATTTTTTCAAAGTAATATCTTCTAAACACTCATAATCTCTTATACATTTTATTTCCTTTACTTCACTTTTCACCTTTTTAATCTTAAAATATGTCTTCACTTTAACAATACTCTGAATTTTTTTACCCAAAGTAATCTTTTTAAAATTATCATTACACCTTTTTATTAACTCCCTTTTTATCTCCTCCAAATTAATTATATGTTTTTTTAACTCATACCTTTTTATTTCATATATACCTACTCGAATTGGAACAATAAAAAGTTTATACTCTCTTATTTTAATTTTATCACAATTCTCATTATTAGTAACTACAATTTTTGGTATAAACTCATGTTTACCAATTACAATAAATGGAACCTTTTTTTGTGATGTATAGACCTTTTGATATGCAGGCAAAGAAAAGTCTCGAGATACTGAATAAAAAGTTGTTGCAACTATCTCTGCTATTGCATCTTCATAGTATTCATTCCCATCTTTTGTAACAACCCTGTTATCAATAAGAAGTTGTCCTGCGATTACTGTATCGCCTTCCTTGACAAGAGCATTCCCTGACTTTAGTATCAATTTTTGTATAACTCCACTACTTTTCGCAAAAATTTTACCCCATTTGTTTTTTAAATCTCCTTCTTCTTTTTTTACATACTCTACTATCAACAGTCCACCTTCTTTTTTAACTTTTACCCACATTAGCTCTTCCAAATCTGCAAGAAGCTTCTTTGAAAGCTTTTCTTGGTCAATCTTCATCTTTAAAGTAAATGGCTTTATATTGTAGTTTTTTAGTGTTTGTACTATTTTATCATCTATTAATTTATTAGAGTCATGAGATTTTATCTTTACATCAAATATAAAAAGGCTGAACAAAAAGAGTAATAAGATACAAAACAAAATAGAAATAAGCTTGAAAGTAGTTATTTCTCTTATCAAAAAATAAATTCCTCTTTTTTCTAAGATGTGAATTCTTGAATTTGTTCTCTTGACAATATTTACTACTTTCTTGAAATCGGCTAAATACACTACAATAACCAATGAATTCTGTCCTTTTTCCCTAATGTCCAGCAAAACTTTATTGAATACAAGCATGTTTAAAAACTTGTTTAGATTCTCACCTTCTACTTTTAAGATTAGCTGATTTGCAAACATCCTACTTTTCCTTCTCCTCATTTAAGCTTATATACTCAATTGATCTTATTCTTCCACTAATCACCATTACCTCTTCATCCATTTTTTTGATTAGAAGACCACTTCCCTTAATATAAAGCGGATGCCTTACCGTATTTATCTTAACTAAACCTTCTTCATACAATATAAGTCCTTTGTGATTCTCTACTACTACCTCATCTTCTCCAATAAGTGTAATTCTCGGCTCATTTGTGATTATCTCTCTTGGAACTTGAGAGGCTTGTATTACCTCTTTTAAGGTCTTTGACTTCTTCATCGACAAACCAGTTTCACTTGAAAATAAACATCTTCACCTTTATTTTATTTATACTCATATCTTTTTATAACAAAAAAGTGGTCCCCTTTTCTCAAAGAGAACCACTTTTTCACGCTTTTTTCACATTTTTGACAAATGCTTTTTTACAATTTCACTAACAACCTTACCTTCTGCCCTGCCACTCACTTTATGCATTACCTCTTGCATAACCTTACCCATATCCTTCATCCCAGAAGGTTTTACTCTTTCTATCACATCAAGCACTATCTTTTCTAACTCTTCCTGGCTGAGCATAGGCGGAAGATAAGATTGCAATATCTCAATTTCTCTATTTAGATCATCAATCAAGTCTTGTCTTCCGCTTTTTATATATTCAGGCAAGCTGTCTTTTCTTTTTTTAATTTCTTTTGCAATGACATTCAACACACCATTGTCGTCAAGCACAACTTTGTTATCTTTTTCAAACTGCAATATTGCAGCTCTTACCATACCAACTACATTTTTTCTCACGACGTCCTTGTCTTTCATAGCAGACTTATAATCTTCCAATAGCTTTTCTTTAAGGCTCAATTACAACGCCTCCTAAATTATCTGCGTTTTCTCCTGCGTGCCGCTTCTGATTTCTTTTTTCTCCTTACGCTTGGGCTTTCATAGTGCTCTCTTTTCCTGAGCTCTGCTAATACCCCAGCCTCTGCACATTTCTTTTTAAATCTCCTGAGGGCACTATCGAGTGATTCATTTTCACCCACTCTTACTTCTGACATCAATTTCCCTCCCCTCAAACCAGGCTCTAAAACATAACCTTGGGATTATGGTATTATTATAACTCAGCTATTTGAGGTGTGTCAAATAATTTTAAATATTACATATTTTCTTCCAATAAGGTCTTGAACAAATTGAAAAGTTCTTTGTTCTTCTTCTCAAGATTTATAGGTCGAAAGTTTTTGTCAACAAAGGCATGTTCAGTATATCCTATTGCACACACAACATGGTCTTTCACAACTTCATAATAGAATTTTATTCGCACAGGCGTCAAATTATTAACCCTTGCGCTAACCTTCACTCTTTCTTCATAAAAACAAGGTTTTTTGAACTCGCACCCGCAGCTTATTAAAGGCAAATATACACCTAAGTTATTTTCAATCTCGGAATATGAAATGCCTACCTTTTTTATAAGCTCGGTTCTTGCAACCTCAAACCATACAAAATAGTTCGAGTGATGGACAATCCCCATTTTGTCTGTTTCGGCATACCTTACAACAAGGTCTGTCTCTATCATCTTCTATTACCCCAATAATTAATTTTTAAGTTCTCCACTAAAGACAAGTCCTTTTTGTGCATCCATCGTAACAACAATACCATTTTTAAGTATCTCTAAAGCGTTTTTAGCATCGGTTATAACAGGAATATCCAAAGCTGCCCCAACAATTACTGCATGAGAATTTTGCCCGCCTTCTTCTGTTATTATTCCAGCTGCTCTTTTCATATAAGGAATAAACTCATTGGTTGTTTGTGTTGTAACAATGATGTCACCGTCTTCAAAGTTTTGCTTTAGCTCATTAAGATTTTTTGCAACACATACTCTTGCTGTCACCTTTCCACTTCCCCAGCCTCTTCCTTCAACAAGCACATGACCGACAACATGAACTTTGAGAATATTTGTAGTGCCACTTACACCAACTGGCACACCTGCTGTTATTACAACCAAATCACCATTTTTAACAATCTTTGATTTAACAGCAATCTCCACCGAATGGTCAAAGATATCATCTGTAGAGTCTTTATACTCTGCCAAAAAAGGATAAACACCCCATGAAAGATTGAGCTGTCTTCTTACCTTCTCGCACGGTGTTGTTGCTATAATTGGGCAGGCAGGTCTGAATTTTGACACCATTCTTGCTGTGTTGCCTGACTTTGTCACAGTGATGATTGCCTTTGCTCCAAGATCATGCGCAGTTGTACAGGTAGCATGAGATATGGCATTTGTAACATTTACTGGCATGTCAAATACTTGGGATTGGAATCTTTTGATATAGTCTATTTGACTTTCTACCCTTTCGGCAATCTTTGCCATTGTAGCAACACTTTCAACAGGATACTTGCCCATAGCTGTCTCGCCAGAGAGCATTATCGCAGATGTTCCATCAAAAATTGCATTTGCAATATCGCTGACTTCTGCTCTTGTTGGGCGTGGGTTTCTTATCATTGACTCTAACATTTGGGTTGCAGTTATTACTGGCTTTCCTGCTTTATAACATTTTTCAATGAGCATCTTTTGCACAAGCGGCACTTCCTCAAATGGAAGTTCAACTCCCAAATCCCCTCTTGCAACCATGATTCCATCAGCAACTCTTATTATTTCATCACAGTTTGCAACGCCTTCTTGAGTTTCTATCTTTGCTATTATCAAAAGGTCTTTGCCATTGTGTTTATTTAAAAATTCTCTTATTTCAACTACATCACTTGCTTTTCTTATAAAAGAAGCTGCCACAAAGTCAACATCGTTTTCAATTCCAAAGAGGATATCTTCCTTGTCTTTTTGGGTCAGTGCAGGTAGTCTTATTGGTATTCCTGGTACGTTTACTCCCTTTTGATTTGTCAAAATACCACCATTTTTTACCTTGCAGATTATATTTTTGTCTGTCTTGTCTTCAACAACAAGCTCAATTAATCCATCGTCAATTAATATTTTATCACCCGGCTTAACATCTTTAACAAGTTCTTTGTAAGTTATGCTCACAATCTCTTCATTTCCTAATATTTCTTCGGTTGTGAGTGTGAATCTCTGTCCTTCTTTTAGCTCAACCTTACCGTCTTTGAAAAAACCAATCCTAATCTCTGGACCTTTTGTATCAAGCAGAATTGGAATTGGCTTATCAAGCTCTTCTCGTATCTTTTTTATCATATCAATCTTCTTTTTATGTTCTTCGTGGGTGCCATGTGAAAAATTAAGCCTTGCAACATCCATTCCATTTTCAATGAGCTTTCTTATAATCTCTTCTGAATCGGTTGCCGGCCCTAATGTACATATTATCTTTGTCTTTCTCAACTTTAAAACCTCCACAACTTCTTATAAAGACAAGATTGTAGCCAAGTCATACATGTACTCGTCAATGCTCTTTTGCATAGAAAGCGCCTCGTCAATATCATAGTCAACAATCTTTCCATCTTTTAGGGCAATTATCCTGTTCTTCTTTCCTTCTTTTATTACTTCAACAGCTCTTGCACCCATAAGGCTTGCCATAACTCTATCATATGCAGTTGGTGAGCCACCCCTTTGTATATAACCCAAAATTGTTGCTCTTGTTTCAATTCCTGTTGCCTCTTCAATCTCTTTTGCAAGTTCTGTTGCCCCACCAATTCCCTCTGCCAAGATAATTAAATTGTGAAGCTTTCCCTTGTTCTTACCATCAATAATTCTTCTTATTATCTCATCTTTATCTAAACCCTTTTCAGGTATTACAATGGATTCAGCACCACCTGCAATACCACTATAAAGTGCAATGTAGCCTGCATGTCTTCCCATTACTTCTAATATGCTAACTCTCTCGTGAGAGGTTGCTGTGTCTCTAATCTTATTGATTGCGTCTTGTACAGTATTTAAAGCAGTGTCAAAACCAATTGTATAATCTGTACATGCAATGTCATTGTCAATTGTACCAGGAATACCCACTACATTTATTCCAAATTTGCTCAAATCTCTTGCCCCTCTAAAAGACCCATCTCCACCAATTACTACAAGAGCATCAATCTTGAATATTTTGCACATAGAAGCTGCTTTTTTCAGCCCGTTTTCTGTCATAAACTCTGGAGACCTCGCAGTCAAAAGTATTGTTCCACCACGCTGAATTATATCAGACACTGACCTTAAATTCATTTCAAATATATCGCCTTCTATTAGCCCATTATATCCGCGCCTTATACCCATCACTCTAAAACCATAGTAAATCCCTGTCCTCACAACAGCCCTTATAGCTGCATTCATTCCAGGTGCGTCTCCGCCACTTGTGAGCACTCCTATTGTCTTCACTTCTGGCATATACAATACCCCTTTCCGTAAAATTTAAAATCCTTTTTCAATAATTATGTTATGTGCTTCATTGACATCTGTCTCAGGAACAATAATCTCAAAATACCCTTCTTGCCCCTCTTGCGAAATTGCTTTAACCTTTGCAAGTATTCCCACTTTTTCTAATTCTTCTTTTATTTTGTTGGCTATTTCACTGTTGGAGGTTATATATACAACTTCCCACATAAAAACACCTTCTAAATCATTTATTTTGGGATTCTGAAATCACAACCCCAAATTTGGTATAAATCTCTGCCTTGCCTCTTACCTTTATTGCTGAGGTCACCTCAGTAAACTGGGCAAGCAATACCTCACCACTGTCCAATTTTTCAGTATGGTGAAGTTTTGTGTCTTTTCCCCTTGTGAGACCTATTACATTTACTCCGTTCTCTAACGCTTTTACTACTATATAGTCACCATTCTTGTACTCGTATAAATTTTCGTTCATTATTGTTTCTCACCTCTTTTCAAATATTATAACAAAAATACCTAAAAATCAAGAATCTAAATCTTCAAGCCACACATTTTCTTCACCGAACCACTCTTTGAGCTGCTGTATTACAGTAGGATTTATATCTATGCACATGTTTGATTTTGAAACAAGTCTTTTTTGCTTGTAATAAAGAATGATTTTTGAACTGCCAGTAAAGAACCTGACAAATGAGGTAAACTTTTTAGATTTTAAAATAGAGTCCTCATCTGTTTTTATTGCAATTGCTTTATTGGAATTCTTTTGAGAAGATGATGTTTGTGCTTTGTCTATTTTTTGTGCAACAATTTTAACACCCTCGTCCTCTCTAAATGTAGCTTTGGCTTCAATCAAGACAATTGCATTCTCTTTAATCAAATGCGAATACTTCTCATAAACACTTGGAAAGAACAAAACCTCTAAAGTATCTGTCAAATCCTCAATTTTAGCAAACGCCATTGTTTGATTATTTTTGGTCAGCTTAATTTTCACTTCTTTTAATATCCCACAGACAAGTATTTGCTGGTACTTATATTCATCATCTTCTGTCATGTTAGAAAGTTCAGCTAAACTTACAACATTGTATTTTGAAATCAAATCTCCATACTTTTCTAGGGGATGACCACTTATGTAAATTCCTATTGTGTCCTTTTCCATTTGCAAAAGTTCTTCAGCCGTCGGTTCAGGAAGGTTTTTATAAGAAAACATCTCCGTCTTGTCCTCTGAAATCTCAAAAAACGTAACCTGATTTGCATTTTTCTTTTGAGATTGTTTAATTGTCAGAATATCTTCTACAGAAGCTAATAATGAATTTCTATTTATTTTAGTAAAATCAAAAGCACCACTTTTTATTAAGTTCTCAATAATTCTTTTGTTCACTGTATTATTATCTACCCTCATTACAAAATCATACAAATCTTTAAAATCTCCATTTTGTTCACGTTCTTTCAAAATATGAGAAATCACATTTTCACCCAAGCTTTTAATTGCCCTCAAGCCAAACCTGATACTATTTCCTTCAATTGTAAAATCATAACTACTTTTATTTATATCAGGTGGTAAAATTGAGATTCCAAACCTTCTGCACTCCTCAATATACATCCCAACCTTTTCATTTGAGTTCATCACACTGGTTATTAAACTTGTCATAAACTCAATTGTAAAATATTTTTTTAGGTAAGCTGTTTGATATGCCAATATAGCATATGCTGCTGCGTGAGATTTATTAAATGCATAGCTTGCGAAGTCTTCGATTATTTCAAATATCTTCTCAGCTGTCTGTCTATCAACGCCATTTGCTACAGCGCCCTCAATAAACCTGTCCCTCTCTTCCATTAAAATGTCAGCCTTTTTCTTTGCCATTGCACGTCTTACCAAGTCAGCTCTCCCAAGTGAATAACCTGCAAGTTCTCTAAATATTTGCATGACCTGCTCTTGGTAAACGATACACCCATATGTGACATTCAAAATTGGCTCAAGTTTGGGATGTAAATATTCTATTTTCTCTTTATTGTTTTTATTTTGGATATACACTGGGATCTGGTCCATGGGGCCCGGTCTAAAAAGAGATATACCTGCTATTACATCTTCTAAGTTCTCTGGTTTTAACTCTTTCATAAATTGTTTCATACCACTGCTTTCAAGCTGAAACACTCCATTTGTATTTCCTTCAGAAATGAATTGGTAGACACTCCTGTCATTGTAGTCAATCTTGTCTAAGTCAATTTCAATCTTGCGATGTTTTTTTATAAGCTCTAAGGTATTTTGAATAACAGTAAGAGTCCTCAAACCCAAAAAGTCCATCTTTAAAAGCCCAAGCTCTTCTAAAGTGGTCATTGGAAATTGAGTAACAACGGCATCTTCTGTCCTTGCCAAAGGTACTAAATCAGTTATAGGACAACTTGAGATAACAACCCCTGCTGCATGAACAGAAGTATGGCGTGGCATTCCTTCAAGACTTCTTGCAGTGTCAATTATTCTTTTGACAGTCTCATTTTGCTCATAAATCTTTTTAAGGTCATGATTTACTTCAAGCGCCTTATCAATTGTCATACCTGGTGAAAAAGGTACCATCTTAGCAATTTCGTCCACTTGTGCATATGGTACACCAAGTACCCTTCCAACATCTCTTATTGAGGCTCTTGCCGCCATTGTACCAAATGTTATAATTTGGCTTACTCTGTCTTTTCCATACTTATTAGTGACATAGTCTATGACTTCCTGCCTTCGCTGATAACAAAAGTCAATGTCAATATCAGGCATAGACACTCTCTCGGGGTTTAAAAATCTTTCAAAAAGTAGGTTATACTTGATTGGGTCAACGTTTGTGATTCCAAGGCAGTACGCAACAATACTTCCTGCAGCAGACCCTCGCCCAGGCCCCACCATTATATTATTCTGCTTCGCATAGTTAATAAAATCATGGACAATCAAAAAGTATTCAGTAAAGCCCATATCTCTGATTACATTTAATTCCATTAAAAGCCTGTCATATGCAGTTTTGTCTTCTTTGGAATATCTTTTTTCAAATCCGGCAAATGCCAATTCTTTAAGATACTCAAATGCATCAGATTTTCCTTCTGGCAACTGAAATTTAGGAAGGTTAATCTTCCCAAATTCGAATTCAACATTACATTTCTCTGCAATTTCCAAGGTATTTTTAAGGGACTCTGGAATGTATCCAAATATCTCTTCCATCTCTTGAGCAGATTTGAGATAAAACTCACTTGTAGGAAACTCCATTCTATTACTTTCATGTATTGTTTTCCCTGTTTGAATGCAAAGTAATATGTCATGAATCTCTCTGTCTTCCCTTTTTAGATAATGCACATCATTTGTGGCAACAACAGGAATTTGATATTTCTTGGATAGTCTTATAAGTTCACTATTCACAAACCTTTGCTCGTCAATCCCGTGATATTGAAGTTCAAAGTAAAAATTACAACCAAAGACATCCTTGTAAAAACCAATTGCATCCATTAGTTTTTCTTTTTGGTCTCTGAGAATAAATTTCGGTATCTCCCCAGCAAGACAGCTTGTTAGCGCAATCAAGCCTTTTGAATACTTTGAAAGTATTTCCCTGTCAACTCTTGGCTTATAATAAAAGCCTTCCACAAATCCAATTGAGACAATTTTTGAAAGGTTTTTATACCCTTCATTGTCTATAGCAAGAAGCACAAGATGGTGAATATCATTGTCAATATTTGGTTCTTTATCAAAACGTGAACGTGGAGCAAGATATACCTCACAGCCAATAATAGGCTTTATCCCGTTTTCTTTTGCTGCCTTGTAAAAGTCGACAACACCATACATTGCACCATGGTCTGTTATCGCAATACTGTGCATATTGAGCTGTCTTACTCTTTCAAATAAACTCTCTATACGAACCGCTCCGTCAAGCAAACTATACTCTGTATGTACATGAAGATGGACAAAGCTCATCTTATTTTACACCTTTCTTGCCTTTAAAGTTCTATATCTTCTAAAACATCCACTATATAATAGTGAAAATTTAATGCCAAATCTATATCTTTTTTATACGGAAGTTTTCTACCTTCACTATCATAAAAGATTCTCACAATAGGGCGAGATGGAAATCTTGGATTGTTATGTACTACAATACCCTTTTCTCTTGTGTTCAAAATCACAGGTGTTCCAACTTGGAATAATGATATAAATGTAACAAATTTTGATACTATATAGCTGTCAAAGTGAGTCGAACATGAATTCAATAGGTATTCAATTGCCATATGAGGTTTTAATCGTTTTCTGAACTCCCTGTCACTTACCAATGCATCAAATACATCCACAACAGCAACAATTTTGGCCGTTTGTGGTATCTCATCTCTTGTCTTCCCAAAAGGATAACCGCTTCCATCCAGTCTTTCATGATGATAAAGAGCAATTTCAGATACATGTTGGTCAAATTTGTACTCAGAGTTTAAGATATCATACCCCATAATTGTGTGCATTTTAATCATTTCGTATTCCTTTTCCTGAAGCGGTCCTCTTTTATTTAATATATTTCTTGGAATTTTTACTTTACCTATATCATGCAGCAAAGTACCCATTCCAAGGGATAGCAATTTGTCATAGTCATAATTTAGCTTTATTCCAACAAGAAGGGAAAAGATGGTAGTGTTAAGTGAGTGAAAAAGGGTATAGTTTCCAACTGTCCTGATATCACAAAGGTTTAGTATAACTTCTTTTTGCTCAAGAAGTTGAGAAATTATCTTGCTAACAAGTACTTTTATCTCCGGGGTAATCTCTTGTGTATTGATATACTCTGCGCTGAAAGCAGTATTCACTACCTTAAATGCTTCTTCTTTAATCTCCTTTGTAATAACATCCTCTATTTCAACTATGTCAATGTTGTCATCCACGATGTATATATCATACACACCAAAATCCTTTAGCCTCTTTATCATATTGTTTGTAAGCTTCTGACCTGAAGCCACTAAAACCTTCCCATCCTCACTGTATATGTCTTTTGCAAGCACCATATTCTCCTTGGCATTTTTAAGTAGTATCCTTCTCATTGTATTCTCCCCTATATTTGTTTTCTCTTGTCAAAATAAACCTATCTGTCACAATAACATCAAGCTTAACATCATGCCTTTCAGAAAAAATTTTTGGTACTTTTTGAAAATGATACGCTACCCCCACCTTTAAACAAGAAGGCTCCACCTCTTTTAAAAACCTGTCATAATACCCTTTGCCAAATCCTATTCTATTTAAACTTTGGTCAAAGGCTAATAGGGGAATTATACAAACGTCTATATCAGATGGATTTACCTCTATAGTTTCTTTTGGTTCAACAATCCCAAACCTGTTTCTTTTTAGTTTGCCATCTTTTCTATACTCTCCAGCAATCATTCTGATCCTGTCAACAATTTTGGGCACACAAATCCTTTTACCTTTTGCAGAAAGGTAATTTATAATCCTGCTTGTATCAACCTCATATGGCAAGTTCATATATACAAACACTGTATTAAAGTTTAACTTTGAGAGAAATTTCTTTAAGTTTAAGTAGACTAATATATCAAGATGCAACTTTTGAAAATTACTTATCAGTCTTCTTCTAATTCCAATTATCTTTCTTATTTTTTTCTTTTGCAAGAGAAAATTCACCCTTTGCATTTTAATTTATCACATTTTTAATAAAAATTAAAATATCTTTTTTTCATAAGTAAAAATAGCCCTGAAAATCCACTCAGGGCTATTTCGATTAGTCTTCATTTACTACTTTTCTGTTTTTATAATACCCACAACTTGGACAAACTCTATGTGGAAGTTTCATCTCGTGGCACTGTGGACACTCAACAAGATTTGGCGCCTTAATTTTCCAATTTGCTCTATGCTTATGCGTTCTTTGCTTTGACCATCTTCTTTTTGGTTGAGCCAACTTTTTCACACCTCCCTTTTTTCATCTGTGTCAAGTTCGTTTATGAGTGTTTTTAGAACGCTCAGTCTTGGATCAATCTCATTCTTTTCACATGAGCACGAATTGAAATTGAGATTGGTACCGCAAATAGGGCACAACCCCTTGCAGTCTTCTTTACATAAATATTTCATTGGAAGATACAATACAATGGTTGCAATGACATTTTCATCAAATTCTATTACCTCATTTTCAAATTGAATTACATCATCATCTCGAACTTCTACTTTGTTTGAATATTCTTCATAAAATGGAACATCAACCTCAATGAAAGCATCCTCCGTACATCTGTAACAAGTTGTCTTAAGTTTTGTTCTGATATTACCACTTACCTCAATTACATTCCCTTTCTTTGTTGCAATCCCATAAAAAATAACTGGTTCAACAAAGAATAAGATATCACCTCTGAATTCTATCTTTTCCCATGTTTCACAAAATTCAAATTCTTCTGAATCACCATGTGATTTTAGTTTTGATACATCTAATCTCATCTTTAAGTCACCTCATATCATAACGGTTGTATTATAAACTTTTATTTGAGTTTTGTCAATTCTTTATTGAACTGTGATAGAATCCTTAATAGCTTCAAATATCTTATCCCCTATGCCATTTACATTTTTTATTTCTTCTATACTTTTAAACGGACCATGTTTTTGTCTATATTCTATTATCCTTTCCGCAAGTTTATCACCTATTCTATCAAGAGTCTTCAGCTCCTCTTTTGAGGCAGTATTAATATTTATCTTACCACTTTGGCCTGACGAACTTGTACTGTTTTGTGCTACCTCAGAAGCCAGATTGCTTTGAGTCTGCATCTCACCAATTTTGGGAATGTAAATCTTCTGTCCATCCTGGATCTTTTCAGCAAGGTTTAAGCTATTTATATCACTGTTTGGTAAAACGCCACCAGCTACCTCTATTGCATCGTTTACTCTGCTACCACTCAGAAGTTCATAAACCCCAGGCTTTTTTACGTTGCCACAGACATACACTACACACTTTTGTTGTTCATAGGGTTTGTCTGTTTGCACATCTACCTTTTCTTGACTCTGTTCATCTATTACCTGTGTGTCAAGCTTTATCTGCTGACCAAGATTTTCACTTGTATTTGTGTGTGTTACATATTGAAATATATTCAGTAGAAGAAGTAGTACAATTATGGCAATCATCATCTTTTCTCTTTTTGAGAATGAAAACACAATTTCACCTTCCTTCTTTGGTCAAATGCAAAATAATGCTTAGGAATGTTCACAATTGACTTAATTTGTCTGTATAATATATACTTATTTTATCATACATATCAAAGGCTTTTAAAGGAGGCAACATGTTTTAATGACACAAAAGTCTAAAAAGGTTCCTTTTAGTTGCTTGAGGATTGCTTTACTAATCTTCTTAATTTTACTTATGCCAGTACCGGTTTATTCAAAAGAAGAAAGTAATACTTTATTACCAGATATAAGTGCCAAGTCGGCACTTCTCATTGAGGCAAACACAGGACAAATACTTTTTCAAAAGAATCCAAACTTAAGGTGCTTTCCAGCAAGCACAACCAAAATCCTAACAGCCCTTGTTGCACTCTCGAAGGAAAAAGACCTTGGCAAATTGTTCAAAGTCTCCAAAAACGCCATCATGATAGAGCCTGGGAGTAGCAGTTATTACCTTAATGAAGGCGAAACAATATCTTTTCAAGACGCACTTTATGCAATGCTTTTAATTTCCGCAAACGACGCTGCTAATGTAATTGCTGAAAATATATCTGGCAGCATACAAGAGTTTGTTAAAGAAATGAACCAGTTTGCTCTAAATATTGGTGCAAAGGACTCACACTTTGTAAATCCAAACGGGCTTCACAATCCACAACATTACACAACAGCTTATGATCTGAGCTTAATTGCCCAGCAAGCTTATAAAAATGAAACTTTGCGAAGGATTGTATCAACAGTTGAATATAAAATTACAACAGCTTCTATGCACAAAAAACCCGATTGGCAGATTATATACAATATCAATAAGCTTTTACGTAAAAATTCAAAATATTATTACCCATACGCAAATGGCATGAAAACAGGCTACACTGCTCAAGCAAAAAGGTGCTTGATTGCCTCTGCTAAAAAAGATGATATAGACCTTATTGCAGTTATTCTATCCTCAGACGACGCTTTTGCTGATGCAATCAAACTTTTTGACTATGGTTTTAACAATTTCAGAAAAGAAGAGCTGTTTAAACAAAATCAGATTATTGGAAAAGTAATGGTGGACAAAGTTAATAAAAAGTGGATTGATGGTTATATCAAATCTTCATTTTATGTGCTAAAAAATAAAAACACAAATTCAAAAACCCAAGATATTACTTACCATATAACCTTTTTAAAAGACATTAAACCGCCAATAAACAAAGATACAGTAATTGGAAATGTATATATTTACAGTGCGGGGAACTTGCTTTCTTCAATCCCTATACTCTCATATGAAAGTTACATTCCTCAGTCAAAAGTTACATCAGTCATACATACTGTAAAAAAAGGGTTTGTCAAAGGAATGAAGTTTTTATTTGATTTTCTCTTAGCTGTTGTAGGGTTAATATTTATTTTCGCGATAGCAACTATAATAAGACTTAGAAGAAAAAGAGTAAAACTCAGATTAAGGTCAACAAAGACAATAGACTTTTCTTCATTTCCAAACAAAAAGCTAAAATAAAAAGAGGGTCATCGATCTTGACCCTCTTTTCTTTATTTTATGACAATGTTAACAAGTCTATTTTTAACATATATAAACTTCACAATCTCTTTTCCTTTTAAAAGAGTTTTAATTTTCTCATCATTCATGATCTTCTGTTTCAGTTCCTCTTCAGAGATATCTGCAGGAATGTCAAACCTTGCTCTGATTTTACCGTTTATTTGAACAGCTATCTCAACATTCTTTCTAACAAGCGCACTTTCATCATATTCAGGCCATGAAACATCTTCGATGTCTCCTTCAAATCCCATAATCTCCCATAGTTCACATGCTATATGAGGCGTAAATGGATATATTAAAACCAAAAGGTTCTTTAGTGTCTTTAAAATTAGTTCTCTATTTAAACTGCCTTTTTCTTTATAGTCATATAAGAAGTTCAAAAGCTCCATTATACTACTAATTGCAGTATTGAAATTAAACCTCTCACCTATGTCCTCAGTAACCTTTTTAATAGTGTAATTTAGCCTATAATTAAGTTCCTCGTCAAGCTCAGACTGACCAGTTGAAATGCTTTCAGAAAGCTTATCTTTTAGTTCAATGTAAAGTCTCCAAAGCCTATTTAAGAATCTAAAACATCCTTCAACGCCCTGGTCTGACCACTCTAAGTCTCTTTCTGGTGGCGCTGCAAAAAGGATAAATAACCTTGCTGTATCAGCTCCATACTTTTCAACTATATCTTCAGGGCTAACAATGTTACCAAGAGATTTTGACATCTTCGCACCATCTTTTAACACCATACCTTGGGTCAAAAGATTCTTAAATGGCTCTTCAAATGACACATAGCCCAGGTCGTAAAGCACTTTTGTAAAGAACCTTGAATATAAAAGATGTAGTATAGCATGCTCCACTCCACCAATGTATTGGTCAACAGGAAGCCAATAGTCTACAAGCGACTTTTCAAATGGTTTTTCACAATTTTGGGGGTCTGTATATCTAAAGTAGTACCAAGATGAACATATAAAGGTGTCCATTGTATCAGTTTCTCTTCTTGCAGGTTTTCCACATTTTGGACAGGTTGTTTTTACAAACTCCTCACAATAAGCAAGCGGTGACTGGCCTGTTGGCTTGAATTCAACATTGTATGGCAAAATTACTGGCAATTCCTCTTCTGGAACAGGTACAATTCCACAGTCATCACAGTATATAATAGGAATTGGTGCACCCCAATAACGCTGACGAGAAATTAGCCAATCTCTTAGTTTATAAGTAACACAAGCCTTGCCATAACCCTTTTCTTCAAGGTATTCTGTAATCTTTTTCATAGCCTCTGTGTTCTTTAGTCCGTCAAACTTACCCGAATTAATTAAAATTCCTTCCCCTTCATAAGCGCTTTGAACATTTTGTATGTCAACTTCATCACCTTTAATGACAACCTTTATGGGTAGGTTATATTTTTTTGCAAAGTCAAAATCTCTTTGGTCATGAGCAGGAACACCCATTACTGCACCTGTTCCATAGTCCACAAGTACATAATTTGCAATCCAAATAGGCAGCTTTTCTTCTGTCAGCGGATGTATAGCATACCCACCTGTGAACCTTCCTTCTTTTTCCGTCTCTGTTGATGTCCTCTCAATTTCGTTTAGATACTGCATCTTCTCAATAAATTCAAGACATTCCTTCTCTTGTGGTTTTCCTGCAATTATCTCTTTTGTTAGTGGATGTTCTGGTGCCAAAACCAAGTATGTCACACCAAAAAGTGTATCAGGTCTTGTTGTGAAAACCTTTATTCTCTTACCAAGACCGTCTATTTCAAATTCAATCTCTGCGCCTTCACTTCTTCCAATCCAGTTTCTCTGCATAATCTTGACTTTCTCAGGCCAACCATCAAGTTTTTCTATATCGCGAAGAAGTCTTTCTGCATATTTGGTTATTCTAAAGAACCACTGTTCTAAGTCCTTTTTACCAACAAGAGATTTACACCTTTCACACCTTCCGTTTACAACTTGTTCATTTGCCAGAACTGTTTCACAGGACGGACACCAGTTAACATACGACCTTTTTCTGTATGCAAGTCCGGCTTTGTAAAATTGCAAAAACATCCACTGTGTCCATTTGTAATATTCAGGGTGGCATGTAGCAACCTCTCTGTCCCAGTCATAGCTTATGCCAAGCTCTTTTAGCTGTCTTTTCATGTTCTCAATGTTTGACCATGTCCAATCAGAAGGATGGATTCCATGTTTAATAGCAGCATTTTCTGCGGGTAGTCCAAAAGCATCCCAGCCCATTGGATGCAATACATTATATCCTTTGAGCCTCATAAACCGGGCAAAAACATCCCCAATTGAATAATTTCTTACATGTCCCATATGGAGTTTCCCTGAAGGATATGGAAACATCTCAAGCACGTAATACTTTGGTTTTGGACTGTCTTCTGTAACTTTGTACTTGTTTTGTGAAAACCATTTTTGCTGCCATTTTTTTTCAATTTCTCTGAAATTGTATTCCATAAAACATACCCCCATTAATCTTATCTTTTGAGTACTTTAAAAAGCTATATTGCTATTTCCACCTTCGGAGCATCTATCCATAGCCTTTCTAAATTATAAAATTCTCTTTCTTTTTCATGAAAAATATGAAGAATTACATCTCCATAATCAACAACCACCCATCTATAACTCTCTTTTCCTTCAATTCTGAGGATATCAGCAGGAGACTTTTCTTCTATCTCATCAACAAGCGCCTTAACGTGTTGGATATTTGAAGCGCTGCATATTATGAAGTAGTCTGCTATTATTGTAAGCTTTGATATATCCAAAACTACAATGTCTTGGGCCTTTTTTTGACTAAGAATCCTTACAATTTGAAGTATCTTTTCCAATTTAATTTTGTCACCCCTTTTTTAGTTTACTTAACTTTAATATACACATCAAATTTGTCATTGTAATCAGGAGAGTATACAACTTGATAAGTGGAAAGGTTAATGTCATTTTTTAATAACTCTAAGTATTTTCTATTTACTCTTTTTAACTCAACCTTGCTGCTTTCAAGCTTACTTACCCTTCCAAGATTAACATTTGAGTATCCTTTTGACTCAAGGTCATTTTTAAGCTGGGTTGCTTTATCATCAAATGACCCTGATAAGATTTTTATCTTCATACTATCTTTTAATACCTCAGGTTCATTTAAATCATCAATTAAAGCTTTGCATTTTTCTTCATTTAAGATGTAATAAGAGACTCTGTCAATATATTTAGGATACCCTGGTAAGATTGTCATCATGATATTTTGTGTATTGAACTTTCCAACATTTTGTATAAACCACATTATTTCATTTTTTGTAAAATTATGGTCAGTATATTTAGAAACGGTCTGGACAATTAGTGGAAGTCTTACTATGTTTTGTGGTTTTAACATCTTTTCAATGAGGGCATATAAAAGTTTTCTTTGCATCTCTATGCGTCCTAAATCGCCGCCTCTACCATATTCTTTGCCATTTGAGTTGTGTCTCCAGCGCAAAAACTCCACAGCCTTTTTGCCATCAAGATGCTGAAGACCAGCAGGGATATTAATATAAAGCTCTTTGCCAGGTGTTGTGTCAACATAATAAAGGTGGAATGGTACCTCAACATCAACACCGCCAACCAAATCCACTATCTTTTCAACAGCCTCATAGTTTACAACCACGTACTTGTCAATCTTTATACCAAGAACATCCTCTACTGTTTTTACAGCAAGCTTTGATTTCCCATAGGCATAAGCAGCATTTATCTTTGAATACCCTTTTATCCCCTCAACTTTTACTCTTGTATCTCTTGGTATTGAAATTACAATTGGTTGAAAGTCTTTTTGTATATGAACAAGCATTATTGTATCTGACCTTCCACCCTGCTTTTCATCACATCCCAGAACAAGAATATTCATAGGAAGCTTGTCTTCTATATCAGCAGGCTCAGTGTTTGTTACCTTTTCAATAATGTTGCTCAAAATTGGAGGTAATGTCTTTGTTTGTTTAATATATAATGCAGTTGCTAAGATACCTATAAGCACAATAGCAACTGTTATCAGAAAAGAACTTAAAAATATCTTTGCCTGTTTTTTAAGTCGTATCCTCTTCAACTGTCTTCCCCGCTTTCTTTGAGAATTAACTGATTTCTTGCAAAAATAGTAGAAGGATGTATAAGTCCGCCTTTTTCAATTACATACTTGATAGTGTTGTCCATGGCCATAACTACTGCCTTGTCAAGATTCTCAAATGATTTCTTTCTAATAAGCTCGACCGATTTGAATTTTCTTGATGGTTCAATTAAATCAGCAACATAGATGATTTTTTCTAATTTTGTCATATTCTCTCTTCCTGTCGTATGATATGCTATAGAGTTCAATATATCACTATCATAAATTCCAAAAAGTTCCTTTGCAAGATAACATCCTGCCGGGCCGTGTAAAAGCTCTGGCTGACTTATCATTATGTTATCTATAACTATACCAGATTTGAAAGCACAATTCAACAACTCTTCTTTTTTGAGGCACTTTGCACAGTCATGAACAAGCCCTGCAATCATCGCCTTTTGAACATCTTCATCAAATCTTTTGGCTAACATCATTGCACAGTCCATTGTCCCAAGTGAATGGACAAACCTTTGCACATCCAAAAGTTCTTTCAGTTTCTCTTTGATTGTATCAATATTCACTCTTTATAAAGCCCCTTTCTTATTATATATTCTTCCACTTTTGGATGCACCATATATCTTATGCTTTTATTCTCTCTTATCAGTCTTCTAATCTCTGTTGAAGAAATGTCAATAATAGGCATATCTATCAGAACCATTTTTGCACTAAACTGTATACCAAACTCTTCAATTTGTCTTCTTATCAAAGTTGTATCCCTTTCTCTTGGCAAAACAATAATAGGAAATTTTTTTAAAATCTCTTCTGCCCTGTACCATTTAATAATTTCAAAAAGATTGTCGCTTCCTAGTATGAAATACACTTTCTCATAAGAGGTGGCAAAGTAGTTTAAGGTATTTATAGTCCAGCTCGGCTCTTTATTCTTTATTTCAAAATCGCTTATTTCAAAGTCTGGATTATCTTCAATTGAAAGTTTTACCATTTCAAACCTGTCTTCAGGCAATGCGATATCAACATTTTTATGCGGTGGTACACCATTGGGTACAAAAATAACCCTGTCAACCTCAGAAAAATTTTTAACATACTGTGCCATAATCAAATGTCCTATATGAATAGGATTAAATGTTCCACCAAAGATAGCTACTTTCATTTAAAAACTCCTTGAATTTATAAGCATATCTAAGATATTATAATAAAATAAATCCTTTTAAATCTCAAGAAAATTAAAGAAAGAACTGTTGAATAATTATTCATTTGGGTGTATAATTTTATAAAAATCTATAAAGTGAGGGGAATTGAAGATGCAACTTAACAAAGTAGTGCTCGCCTATTCAGGTGGGCTTGATACATCTGTTATAATACCATGGCTAAAAGAAAACTTCAGCTGTGAGGTTATTGCAGTTGTAGTGGATGTTGGCCAAGAAGATGACTTTGAGGCCATAAAAGAAAGAGCCTATAAAACTGGTGCATCAAAGGTTTATATTGAAGATGCCAAAGAGGAATTTGTAAAGGAATATATATTCCCTACTCTAAAAGCTGGTGCAGTTTATGAAGGAAAATATCTTCTTGGCACGTCAATGGCAAGACCACTAATTGCAAAAAAGCTTGTTGAGATTGCTAAAAAGGAAAATGCTGATGCAATAGCTCACGGTGCCACAGGCAAAGGTAATGACCAGGTAAGATTTGAGGTGACAATAAAGGCACTTATGCCAAATATAAAAATAATTGCTCCTTGGAGAATGTGGAACTTAAAATCACGTGAAGACGAGCTAAATTACCTTGCTCAAAAGGGTATAGACATTCCTTTTAAAAAGGAAGAAAGCTATAGTATGGACGGGAATATATGGCATCTTTCACATGAAGGACTCGATTTAGAAGATCCTTGGAATATGCCCAATTTTGATAAAGTGCTAAAGATTACTAAAAATCCTATTTCATTAAACGACCAGCCAGAGATTATAGAAATAGAATTTGAAAAAGGTGTTCCTGTAAAGGTAAATGGCAAAGAAATGAATTGTGTTGAGCTTTTAAAGTATTTAAACAAAATAGCTGCAAATCATGGAATTGGCATTGCTGACATAGTTGAAAACAGGCTTGTTGGAATGAAATCGCGCGGCGTGTATGAAACACCTGGCGGGACAATCTTGCACTATGCTCATAGAGAATTAGAATATCTTTGCCTTGACAGAGCTACTTTGCATTTTAAAGAGATGGTAGCTATCAGATTTGCTGAACTTGTTTATGATGGGCTTTGGTTCTCACCTTTAAGAGAAGCACTTTCAGCATTTGTTGACAAAACCCAAGAAGTTGTAAATGGTACAGTAAAACTTGTGTTGTACAGAGGTAATATTTACTCTGCTGGTTCAAAATCACCAAATTCACTGTACATCAAAGACCTTGCAACATTTGAAGAAGACCAGATGTACAACCAAAAAGATGCAGAAGGCTTTATAAATCTTTTTGGCCTACCTTTGAGAGTATATGGTATGGTAAACAAAAAGGAGGATGAGTAAAATTAAGCTTTGGGAAGGAAGATTCTCAAAATCTACATTAGAGATCTTTGATCAGTTTAACGCTTCTATTTTTACTGATATAAAGCTTTTTGAATATGATATAATTGGTTCTATAGCTCATGTTAAAATGCTTGCAAAATGTAATATCATCAGTAAAGATGAGGCAAAATTAATTGAAACAACTTTACATCAAATATTAGAAGATTTTAAATCAGGAATAATAGAATATAAAGTTTCTGATGAAGATGTTCATATGTTAATTGAAAAAGAGCTAATAAAAAGAATAGGAGAAGTTGGTAAAAAGGTTCATACAGCAAGAAGCAGAAATGACCAAGTTACACTTGATGAAAGGTTATTTTGTCGTGAAAAGAACTTATATCTTCAAGAGCTGGTAAAAAGGTTGATAAATACTATCATAAAATTGGCTGAAGAAAATATAGATGTAATTATGCCAGGATATACACACCTTCAAAAGGCACAGCCAATACTTTTTTCTCACTACATTCTCGCATATGCACAGATGCTGAAAAGAGATTTGTTAAGATTAAAACAGAATTTTAATATAACAAATCAAAATCCCCTTGGAGTTGCTGCTTTGGCAGGAACAACATTTGACATAGATAGGTTTTTTGTAGCAAACCAGCTTGGCTTTGAAAGTATAACAGAAAATAGCATTGATACTGTATCTGATAGAGATTTTATTCTTGAAATGTTATTCATTTGTGCTATGATTCAGATGCATCTTTCTCGACTTGCAGAAGATTTTATTATATTTAATACCGATGAATTCAAATTTATTGAACTTGATGATAGTTTCTGTTCAGGCAGTAGCATAATGCCTCAAAAGAAAAATCCCGACGCTCTGGAGCTTATCCGTGGCAAGACAGGAAGAGTATACGCAAACTTGATTGGACTATTGACAGTACTAAAAGGTCTTCCACTTTCATATAATAAGGATTTGCAGGAAGATAAGGAATTTTTATTTGATTCTATTGAAACAGTAGAAATGAGTTTAATAGTAATAAATGAAATACTTAAAACTCTTAAAATTAACAAAGAAAATATGGTTAATTCCTGCAAATCTGGATTTATAAATGCAACAGACCTTGCAGATTATTTGGTAACAAAAGGCATTCCTTTTAGAGATGCACATTTTATTGTAGGAAACATTGTAAAGTACTGCATTGAAAGCGGCAAAACATTGGAAGACTTATCGTTAGAGGAATATAAAAGATT